>NZ_KV791339.1:0-85803 GCF_001807895.1 Stenotrophomonas sp. HMSC10F07 | reverse complement strand
CGTGCCGACCAACGGTCGGCACCCACCCCGACCAATGGTCGGCATCCACAACAGCAGATCCACGCCATGCGTGGATGGGGCGAACCAAGTTCGCCCCCACCAACGGGGTCAGGCCGGTACGCCGGCCACCTTGGCGAACGCACGGCGGAATGCGGCCATTTCGTCTTCGGTGCCGACGGTCACGCGCACGCGCTGTGGCCAGATCGGCCAGCTGCGGCCAATGATCACGCCGTTGTCTGCCATCGCCTTGGCAAAGGCGGCACCGTCGCGCTGCACATCCACCACGAAGCAGTTCGCTTCCGACGGGACGCAGCTGAAACCACGCTTGCCCAGCCACGCGATGGTGGCCTGCCGCACCTGGGCATTCTGCAGGCGCCGCTGCGCGATCAACTGGGGATCCTGCAGGCTGGCCAGTGCTGCGGCCAGTGCTGGCACGGGCAGTGGGTTGTCGCCCAGGCTGGCCAGTTCGCGCAGGCG
The DNA here is from genome assembly GCF_001807895.1 of Stenotrophomonas sp. HMSC10F07. Taxonomy (NCBI): domain Bacteria; kingdom Pseudomonadati; phylum Pseudomonadota; class Gammaproteobacteria; order Lysobacterales; family Lysobacteraceae; genus Stenotrophomonas; species Stenotrophomonas sp. HMSC10F07. The sequence goes on along the minus strand of NZ_KV791339.1, from coordinate 85,326 downwards.
GTCGGGATGTGCGGCCGCCACGCCCAGGCGCAGGCCGGCCATGCCGTACAGCTTGGAGAACGTGCGCAGCACGATCAGGTCATCGCGCTGCGCTACCTGCGCGATCAGGCTCGGCTGCTCGCTGTACTGCAGGTAGGCCTCGTCGACCAGCACGCGGGTCGATGCGGGCTTGTGGGCCAGCAGCCAGGCGAGCTCATCCGGTGGGCTGATCGAACCGGTCGGGTTGTTCGGATTGCACACATACACCAGCCCGGTCGGGCGCGCTTGCGCGGCGGCGACCATCGCACGCAGGTCATGCGCGCCGTCGTCGCGCAGCGGCACCTTCTGCACATGGGCGCCGCGAGCAGCGGCGACCTCGCCCAGCGTCTCGAAGGTCGGGTCGGCCACCACCAATCCCGCCTGCGGCCCGGTCCACACCGTGGCGGCCCGGTTCAACGGCTCGCTTGAGCCGGGATAGAGGCGCACGTGGTCGGCCGGAATACGTGCCTGCTCGATGAAGGCATCGCGCACCTGTGCGGCCAGGGCGAAGCGGTAGCGGCCGCAACTGGCGATACTGTCGCGCGCGGCCTGCTGGGCCGCCGGCGAGGGGCCGTAGGGGCACTCGTTGAAGTTCAGCAGTACCACGCCTTCGGCAGGGGCCGGGGCGACGGCGGCCGCAGGTTGGGCCTGGCCAAGCCGCGGCAGTCCGCTGCCAGCGACGGCGAGGCCGGCACCGGCCAGTTGCAGGAAGCGTCTACGGGAAGCAGGCAGGGTCACGGGTGGGATTCCGAGGAGTAGCCTTCGCACGCTAGCGCTGGTTGCGGTGGGCGGCAAGCCCGCTTTTTGTAGTGCCGAGCCATGGTCGGCTGCAGGTGTGCCAACCAAGGTTGGGCACCTGCCGGGGCGGGGAGATGGTTGGCATCCACCAGAGCAGCGGGGCGCCCGTCGAGCATGGCTCGGCGCTGCGAAGGGGGGGCATTACAGGGCCTGACGGCCGGGCGCGGTAGAATCCCCGGCCATCCCAGAACCACCGGATTCCGATGAGCTCCAGCCCCGCCGAACGCGCCGAAGATCTCCGCCGGCAGATCGCCCAGGCCAACCGCGCCTATCATGAGCTGGACGCCCCGGAGATCCCCGACATCGACTACGACCGGATGGTGCGCGAGCTGGAAGCGCTGGAGCGCGAACATCCGGAACTGGCCCGGGCCGACAGTCCGACCCAGCAGGTCGGCGCGCGTCCCTCCGGCCGTTTCCCCGAAGTCCGCCATGCGGTGCCGATGTTGTCGCTGTCCAACGCCTTCAGCGATGAGGAAGTGGCGGATTTCGTGCGCCGCATCGATGAACGCCTGGGCCGCCGCAGCCTGCAGTTTTCGGCCGAGCCGAAGATGGACGGCCTGGCGATCAGCCTGCGCTATGAGGATGGTCATTTCGTGCTCGGCGCGACCCGCGGCGATGGCAGCACCGGCGAGGACGTGACCGCCAACCTGCGCGAGATCGGCGATGTTCCCAAGCGGCTGCACGGCAAGGACTGGCCGGACGTGCTGGAGGTGCGCGGCGAAGTCTACATGGCGCGTGCCGATTTCGAGGCGTACAACGAACGTGCGCGCCTGCACGGCGGCAAGGTGCTGGCCAACCCGCGCAATGCGGCGGCCGGGTCGCTGCGCCAGCTCGACCCGAAGATCAGTGCGCAGCGCAGGTTGAGCTTCTTTGCCTACGGTACCGGTGAAGTGCAGGGCGGCGAGCTGCCCGATACCCATTCGGGCACGCTGGCGCAGCTCGGCGCCTGGGGTTTCCCGGTCAGCGCGCTGTGCAAGGTGGTGGAAGGCACCGACGGCCTGCTCGGCTACTACCGCGATATCGGCGAGCGCCGCGACGGCCTGCCGTTCGATATCGATGGCGTCGTCTACAAGCTCGATGACCGTGCCGGCCAGCAGGCGATGGGCTTTGTCTCGCGTGCGCCGCGCTGGGCCATCGCGCACAAGTTCCCGGCACAGGAACAGAGCACCACGGTGGAGGCGATCGAGATCCAGATCGGCCGCACCGGTGCGGCCACACCGGTCGCGCGGCTGGCACCGGTGGCCGTGGCCGGCGTGATCGTGTCCAACGCCACGCTGCACAACGCCGACCAGATCGCACGCCTCGACGTGCGCGTCGGCGACAGCGTGATCGTGCGCCGTGCCGGCGACGTGATCCCGGAAGTGGTCAGCGTCATCCTCGATCGCCGCCCGCAGGGCACCACGCCCTGGCAGATGCCGAAGCGCTGCCCGGTGTGCGGCTCGGAGATCGTGCGCGAGGAAGGGGCGGCCGCATGGCGCTGCTCGGGCGAACTGTCCTGCCCGGCGCAGCGCAAGGAAGCCATTGCCCATTTCGCTTCGCGCCGCGCGATGGACATCGACGGCCTGGGCGACAAGTACATTGAAACCCTGGTCGACGCTGGCATCGTCAAGAGCGTGGCCGACCTGTACAGGCTCAGTCGTGACCAGCTGCTGCACCTGAAGCTGGTGCTGGACGCTGAAGATCCCTCGGCGCTGGCCGCCGCACTGAAGCTGCACCTGCCGGCTGAAGGCAGTGGCGCGGTGCTCAATGCGGTGCTCAGGCTGGACGGCAACGATCCGGGCTGGCGCGCGCAGGCGCTGGCGCAGCCGGCCCGCTTCGAATGGAACACGAAGAAGATCGCGACCAAGTGGGCCGACAACCTGATCGCGGCCATCGACGCCAGTCGTGCCGCCACGCTGGAACGGCTGCTGTTCGCGCTGGGCATCGAGCACGTGGGCGAAAGCACGGCCAAGGCGCTGGCGCAGTGGTTCGGTGACCTGGAACTGATCCGCCACCTGCCGTGGCCATTGTTCAAGCGCGTGCCGGACATCGGTGGCGAAGTGGCGCGGTCGCTCGGCCACTTCTTCGAACAGCAGGGCAACCAGCAGGCCATCGATGACCTGCTGCAGGTCGGCCAGGTCCGCATCAGCGATGTGCACGCGCCCAGCGCCAGGCTGCGCGAGGGGCTGGACCTGGCGCAGCTGTTGGTCGAATCAGAGATTCCCGGCATCACCCGCCTGCGCGCGGAGAGACTGGTGGCTGCGTTGCCCGGTGCCCAGGCGGTGCTCGACGCCGAGCATGGGCAGTTCGTCAACGCCGGATTGCCGGACGACACCGCGCGTGGCCTGGCCCAGTGGCTGGACAGCGAGGGCCATGGCGCGATGCTGCTGGCAGCCGAGAAGGCGATGCAGCAGATCCTGGCCAAGGCACCGGCGCTGGCCGAGATCGTGGCCGGCCCGCTGGATGGGCAGACCGTGGTGCTGACCGGCACCCTGGCCCAGCTCACCCGCGATGCCGCCAAGGAGCGCCTGGAGGGCCTCGGTGCAAAGGTCTCCGGCAGTGTCTCGAAGAAGACCAGCTTCGTGGTCGCCGGTACCGAAGCGGGTTCCAAGCTGGACAAGGCGCAGTCGCTGGGCGTGCCGGTGTGGGACGAAGACCGCCTGCTGGCCTATCTGGCCGAACACGAGTGACGATCCCGCCGGGTGTCCCCGCGCCCGGCATGAAACACAAAGGAACACCGATGCAGACCGCCCCGCTGGATTTCCGCCTGGCCACCCGTGCCGACGAGGAGCTGTTGATCGCGCTGATGCGCGAGTTCTACGCCGAAGACAGGATCGACTTCGATGAGGCGCGCGTGCGTCGCGGCGTGGACGCGCTGCTGGCCGATCCGCGCAATGGCGAAGTGCTGTTGTGGATGGACGAGGCGGGCGAGGTAGTCGGCTATGCGGTGATCGCGATGGGCTTCAGCCTGGAGCAGGGCGGCCACTTCATGCTGCTGGACGAGCTGTACCTGAGCCATCGTGCGCGCGGTCGTGGCCGCGGCAAGCAGGCGCTGGCCATCTGCGAACAGCGCGCTCGCGGTCGTGGCGTCAGTCGCCTTCGCCTGGAAGTGAACCACCACAACGAACTGGCACGCCGCCTGTACCTGGCCAGCGGCTACATCGACGATACGCGCGATCTGCTGACCCTGCCGCTCGACCATCCGCGCCCGGAGGGCATCCTGTGAGCGAGGCCCTGCTGCGCGCGCTGCAGCAGCGTGCCGAGCTCAATGCGCTGGTGCGCCGCTTCTTCGCCGAGCGCGATGTGCTGGAGGTGGAAACGCCGATCCTGTCGGTGGCAGGCAACACCGAGCCGAACATCGACAGCTTCCACACCGATTTCACCGGCCATGTCGATGCCGGTGGCCGTCGTCGCTGGCTGCGCACTTCGCCGGAGTATCCGCTCAAGCGCCTGCTGGCGGCCGGTGTGGGCGACTGCTACGAGCTGGGTCGGGTATTCCGCAACGGTGAGGCCGGCGGCCGCCACAACCCCGAATTCACCATGCTGGAGTGGTATCGGGTCGGCTGGGACCACCATCGGTTGGTACAGGAGACCGCCGAGCTGATCGGACAGGCGCTGGCCCTGGTCGGACGCCGTGCAACGCTGCACGTGCTGAGTTACCGTGAGCTGTTCCAGCAGCACCTTGGCGTGGATCCGTTCGAGGCGGATGAGTCCACGCTGCGTGCCGCGTTGGGCGAGGTGCACATTGACCCGGTCGGATTGACCCGTGATGACTGGCTCGACCTGCTGATGACCCATCGTATCCAGCCGCATTTCGACGACGCGGTGATGACCGTAGTGCATGACTGGCCAGCCAGCCAGGCCGCGCTGGCACGCATCCGCGCCGGCACGCCGCCGCTGGCCGAGCGTTTCGAGCTCTACCTGGGTGCAGTGGAGCTGGCCAACGGCTATCACGAACTGAACGACGCCGACGAGCAGCGCGCCCGCTTCCGGCGCGACCAGCAGCGCCGCCACGAACGCGGGCAGGTGCAGCCGCCACTGGATGAGGCGCTGCTGGCGGCGTTGCCAGCGTTGCCGGCCTGTGCCGGCGTGGCGGTGGGTGTCGATCGCCTGCTGATGGCGATGAACCGCACGCCACGCATTGCCGATGTGCTGGCCTACGACTTTGCCCACGCGTGACGCCCGCGTGTTGCTGAACATCGCAGGCTGAACGAAACGCGGGCTCTGTGCGCTTGCGTCGGTAAGCAGGATGATGCTCTTATCACGGCCAATGCCGGACACTGGCATGCAGTTCATCCATTCCTGCTGGGGAAGGCTTTGGTCAAGTGGTTTGCGGTTGTCGCTGCACCGATGTACTCCATTGCGCTCTGGGGTGCCTGGCTGCCGTCGCCGGCGTCGGCCCAGCAGGTGGGCTACGACGATGAAGTGGTGACCTGCGAGTCCCGCGACATGGGCTGGGTGCACTGCGACATCGATGTGGCCAACGGCGTCGATCTGGTGCGCCAGCTGTCGAGCAACAGCTGCATCCGCGGCAGCGAGTGGGGCACCGACCGCAGCGGCGTGTGGGTCACCCTTGGCTGCCGCGCCGAATTCCGGGCGCGCCGTGCGCAGGGTGCGGCACCTGCGGCAACGGAAGGCAAGCGCCTGGTGCGCCGCGTGGTGCGCTGCGAATCCAATGGCCGTCCGCAGAGTTGCCCGGTACGCCTGGATGGCGCGCCGGTGCGCCTGCTTCGCCAGTTGTCGGTGCTGCCGTGCCGGGAAGGCCAGGGATGGGGCTACAAGCGCAATGAAGTCTGGACCAGCCGTGGCTGCCAGGGCGATTTCGAGGTGGCCGACGAGGATGGCCGCTTCGTCGATGTGCCGCGCCGCCTGACCTGCGAATCGAAGTCGAAGAAGCGCCGCTTCTGCGGCGCGAGCATCTCGGCGGGTGCTGTGGTCTCCGAGCAGCTGTCCAGCACGCCCTGCGAGGAAGGCAGCACCTGGGGCTGGAACCGCAACGGGATCTGGGTGGATGGCGGCTGCCGCGCCGAATTCTCGGTGAATTGAGCCGGGGCAGGCTCCAACCGCGCGGGGCGTGGCCCTACAATGGGCCCATGAACACTGCCTCCGACATCGACTACGCCCGTTACGACCACATCCGCCCGATCCTGTGGACCGGCGATGCCTTGCAACTGCTGGACCAGCGCAAGCTGCCGTTCGTGGTCGAGCACGTGGTCTGCCATGACAGTGACGAGGTTGCCAGCGCCATCCACGCACTGACCGTGCGTGGCGCGCCGGCGATCGGCATTGCCGCCGCCTGGGGCGTGGTGCTGGCTGCGCGCGAGGTGCAGGCCGCAGACGGTGCGCACGCGTTGCAGCAGCTGGAGCCGGCACTGCAGCGCCTGAACGCATCGCGCCCTACTGCGGTCAATCTGGCCTGGGCGCTGGCACGGATGCGCCGTTGCCTGAACGCTGCCGGCGCCGACTGGAAGGCGTTGCTGGAGTCCGAAGCGCAGGCGATCGCAGAGGAAGACCTGGCGGCCAACCGCCACATGGGCGCACTGGGCGCTGGCCTGATCGAGGCTGGCAGCGGTGTGCTGACCCACTGCAATACCGGCTCGCTGGCCACCGCCGGCTTCGGTACCGCGCTGGGCGTCATTCGCGCCGGCATGGCCCAGCACCGCATCGCGCGCGTGTTCGCCGGCGAGACCCGGCCGTGGCTGCAGGGTGCACGCCTGACCGTGTGGGAGCTGCAGCAGGACGGTATCGATGCCACCCTGATCGCCGACTCGGCGGCCTCGCACCTGATGAAGACCGGTGCCGTGCAGTGGGTGATCGTGGGCGCAGACCGCATCTGCGCCAATGGTGATACCGCCAACAAGATCGGCACCTACCAACTGGCCATTGCCGCACGCCACCACGGCGTGAAGTTCATGGTGGTGGCGCCGTCCTCGACCGTGGACATGGAGACCGTTGACGGCAGCCAGATCGAGATCGAGCAGCGCGACCCGGGTGAGCTGTATGGCGTGGGCGGTGCCCGCACCGTGGCCGAAGGCATTGCCGCCTGGAACCCGGTGTTCGATGTCACCCCGGGCGAGCTGATCGACGCCATCGTGACCGAGCGCGGGGTGATCCTGAACCCGACCGCCGAGAACATGCGCGCCGCCTTCGGCGGTTGAGGCGGGCAGGGTTGCGGATGTCTGTAGAGCCGAGCCCACGCTCGGCTGCGGCGGATTGCCGGTCGAGCCGAGCATGGGCTCGGCTCTACAGGATCGGTTGGACCCCTAAGTTCCTGATTTGTGCCGGTAAAATCCCCGTAAAGGGAGGCGGAAAACGGCCTGTTGTGGTAGTATCCACAGGTTGAATCGAGGTTCCGGCGCGACCGCCCACGGGCGAATGCGCCGGACTGGACCGCTACCAGACAACGGAACCCGAATGGCAGAAACCGCCAAGGAAATCATCCAGGTCAACCTGGAAGACGAGATGCGCAAGAGCTACCTCGATTACGCCATGAGCGTGATCGTGGGCCGCGCGCTGCCGGATGCGCGCGACGGCCTCAAGCCGGTGCATCGCCGCGTGCTGTATGCGATGAACGAGCTCAACGCACACAGCAACAAGCCCTACTTCAAGTCGGCGCGTATCGTCGGTGACGTCATCGGTAAGTACCACCCGCATGGCGACCAGTCGGTGTACGACACGCTGGTGCGCCTGGCGCAGCCGTTCTCGCTGCGCTACATGCTGGTCGATGGCCAGGGTAACTTCGGCTCCATCGATGGCGACTCCGCCGCGGCCATGCGATACACCGAAGCGCGCATGTCGCGCCTCGCGCACGAGCTGATGGCCGACATCGACAAGGAAACCGTCGACTTCCAGCCCAACTACGACGAAAAGGAACTGGAGCCGACGGTCATGCCGACCCGGTTCCCGAACCTGCTGGTCAACGGCTCGGCCGGTATCGCGGTGGGCATGGCGACCAACATCCCGCCGCACAACCTGAGTGAATCGATCAACGCCTGCATTGCGCTGATCGACAACCCGGAGATCGACGTCGACGGCCTGATGGAGTACATCCCGGGCCCTGATTTCCCGACTGCCGGCATCATCAACGGCACCGCCGGCATCGTCGCTGGCTACCGCACCGGCCGTGGCCGCGTGCGTATCCGTGCCAAGGCCGATATCGAAGTGGCCGACAATGGCCGCGAATCGATCATCGTCACTGAAATTCCTTACCAGGTGAACAAGGCGCGTCTGATCGAAAAGATCGCCGAGCTGGTCAAGGAAAAGAAGATCGAAGGCATCAGCGAGCTGCGCGATGAGTCCGACAAGGACGGCATGCGCATCTACATCGAGATCAAGCGCGGCGAATCTGCCGAGGTTGTGCTGAACAACCTGTACCAGCAGACGCAGATGGAATCGGTGTTCGGCATCAACATGGTGGCGCTGGTCGACGGCCGCCCGCAGTTGATGAATCTGAAGCAGATGCTGGAGGCGTTCGTCCGCCACCGTCGCGAAGTGGTCACCCGCCGCACCGTGTTCGAGCTGCGCAAGGCGCGCGCCCGCGCCCATGTGCTGGAAGGCCTGACCGTCGCGCTGGCCAACATCGACGAGATGATCGAACTGATCAAGACCTCGCCGAACCCGAACGAAGCACGCGAGCGCATGCTGGCGCGCGTGTGGGAGCCGGGCCTGGTCGGTGCGATGCTGGGTGCCGCCGGTGCCGAAGCCTCGCGCCCGGAAGACCTGCCCAAGGGCGTGGGCCTGATCGAGGGCGGCTACCAGCTGACCGAGATCCAGGCCACCCAGATCCTGGAAATGCGCCTGCACCGCCTGACCGGGCTGGAGCAGGACCGCCTGACCGACGAGTACAAGCAGCTGCTGGAAGTGATCGCCGGGCTGATCCACATCCTGGAAGATCCCGACCGCCTGCTGCAGGTGATCCGCGAGGAGCTGGTCAACGTCAAGGCCGAGTTCGGCGACGAACGTCGCACCGAAATCCGCCACAGCGAAGAAGACCTGGACATCCTCGACCTGATCGCACCGGAAGACGTGGTGGTCACCGTGTCGCATGCCGGTTACGTGAAGCGGCAGCCGGTGAGCGTGTACCGCGCACAGCGCCGCGGTGGGCGTGGCCGCAGTGCGGCGGCGACCAAGGAAGAGGATTTCATCGAACAGCTGTGGCTGGTCAACACGCACGACACGCTGCTGACCTTCACCAGCTCGGGCAAGGTGTTCTGGCTGCCGGTCTACCAGCTGCCGGAAGCGGGTTCCAACGCCCGCGGCCGTCCGATCATCAACTGGATTCCGCTGGAACCGGGCGAACGCGTGCAGGCCGTGCTGCCGGTGCGCGAGTACGCCGATGGCCAGTTCGTGTTCTTCGCCACGAAGAACGGTACGGTCAAGAAGACCCCGCTGGGCGAGTTCGCCTTCCGTCTGGCCCGCGGCAAGATCGCGATCAACCTCGATGAGGGCGATGCGCTGGTCGGCGTCGGCCTGACCGACGGCCAGCGCGACATCCTGCTGTTCGCCTCCAACGGCAAGACCGTGCGCTTCGGCGAGGACAAAGTCCGCTCGATGGGCCGTACCGCAACCGGCGTGCGTGGCATCAGGATGCCGGCCGGCGAGGAAGTGGTCAGCCTGATCGTGGCCGAAAGTGCCGGTGGCATCGAGGACGAGAACGAGGACGATAACGGTGTCGAGGAAGCCGCCACCACGGGTGATGCGGTGATCGATAGTGCCGACGACGCCAGCGTGCAGTACATCCTCACCGCCACCGAGAACGGCTACGGCAAGCGCACCCCGCTGCCGGATTACCCGCGCAAGGGCCGTGGCACGCAGGGCGTGATCGGCATCCAGACCACCGAGCGCAATGGCAAGCTGGTCGCCGCAGTGCTGATGGGCTCCCGCGACGAAGTCCTGCTGATCTCCGACGGCGGTACGCTGGTGCGTACGCGTGGCTCGGAAATCAGCCGCGTCGGCCGCAACACCCAGGGCGTGACCCTGATTCGCCTGTCCAAGGACGAGAAGCTGCAGGCGGTGGAGCGCATGGATGCCTCGATCGACGAGGACGAGGACGAGGTGGCAGTCGCCGCCCCGGCCACGACCGACAGCGCCCCGGCTGCGGCCAGCAGCGAGGACGCCGCACAGGACTGATTCTGCCGCGAGCCTGAGGCACCCGACGACGCCGGCCCCGTGCCGGCGTCGTCGTATCCGGATGCCACGCATACGCGCGCGCTTCACGCAGGCGGTGGGATAACGACGCATGCTGCCCCCGGAGATCGACGATGTCCGCCACGCCGCAGTCCGCTCCTGCTCCCGTCCGCGCTTCCCGGCACCCTCTCGTTACCGTGCTGTCGCTGCTGCTGGTCGTGCTCGGCCTGGTCATCGGCGGGCTCGGCGCGTGGCTGCTCAGCCTGGGCGGGTCTGCGTACTACGCCATCGCCGGGGCCGGCCTTCTGGCCAGTGGCCTGTTGTTGTTCGGCAATCGCCGCAGCGGCGCGCTGCTGTATGCGCTGGTGTTCGTCGGCACGCTGCTTTGGACCTGGTGGGAATCGGGCAGCGACTACTGGCGCTGGGTGCCGCGGCTGGGCCTGGTGACCGCGCTCGGCATCGTGCTGGCGCTGCTCGCGCCGACCCTTCGCGAACCGGTTTCAAAGCGCCTGTCGCGCAGCGTGGCGGGCGTCCTGATGCTGGTGTTCGTCGCTGCCTTCGGGTTGGCGTTCGCACCGCATGGTGAAGTGGACGGGCACCAGTCGTTCCCGGAAGGCGCGGCCAGCGCCGGACTGGAACCCACGCGGGATACCACCGGCCTGCAACCGGCCGACCAGCCGGCCGAGGGAGACTGGCCGGCGTGGGGCCGCAGCAATGCCGCCACCCGCTATTCGCCGCTGCAGCAGATCACCCCGGCCAACGTGGCCACGTCGGAGCTGGCCTGGCAGTTCCGCACCGGTGACCTGCCGAAGAAGCGCTGGGGTGCGGAAACCACGCCGCTGAAGATCGGCGACCGCCTGTACCTGTGCACTGCCCGTAACCGCCTGATCGCGCTCGACGCTGCCAGCGGCAAGGAACTGTGGCGGTTCGATCCGAAGGTGAAGGACGCCTCGATCCCGTACACCGCCGCCTGCCGTGGTGTGAGCTACTACGAGCAACCGGCAGCGCCGATCCTGGCCGATGCCACCCTGGCCGATGCCGCGGCTGATCTGGCGTTGCCCGAGCCGCCGACCAGCGTGAGCCGCAGCGCTGCACCGGGCAGCCGTCCGGCGTGCTGGGCGCGCATCATCGAAGGCACGCTGGACGGGCGCATCATTGCAGTGGATGCAGATAGCGGCCGTCCCTGCGCGAACTTCGGCAACAACGGCCAGGTCGACATCACCCTCGGCATGGGTGAGGTGCCACCCGGCTATGTGTCGATCACCTCGCCCCCGGCCATCGTGCGCGGCGTGATCGTCACCGGCCACCAGGTGCTGGATGGTCAGCGCCGCGACGCGCCATCGGGCGTGATCCAGGCCTACGACGCGATCACCGGCAAGCTGCGCTGGGCGTGGGACATGGACCAGCCCGAGCGCAGCGGCCTGCCGCCGCATGGGCAGACCTACACGCGCGGCACGCCGAACATGTGGACCACCGCGACCGGTGATGAGGCGCTGGGGCTGGTCTATCTGCCGCTGGGCAATTCTGCGGGCGATTACTGGAGTGGCTCGCGTACGGAAAACCAGAACCGCTATGCGACGTCGCTGGTGGCGATCGATGTGGCCACCGGTAAGCCGGCCTGGCATTTCCAGGCCGTGCGCAAGGACGTGTGGGACTACGACCTGGGTTCGCAGGCCAGCCTGATCGATTACCCGACGGCGGCAGGCAAGGTGCCGGCACTCCTGCTGCCGACCAAGCAGGGTGATCTCTACATCCTCGACCGCCGCAACGGCCAGCTGCTGACCGCTGCCGAAGAGCGCAAGGTGCCGGTCGGCGGTGTCGAACCGGAACAGCGCTCACCCACGCAGCTGTTCTCGCTGTACCACACGCTGCGCCGCGAGCATGACCTGACCGAGCGCGACATGTGGGGCATCACCCCGATCGACCAGCTGATCTGCCGCATCCAGTTCCGCAAGGCCTATTACGAAGGCTTCTACACGCCGCCGAGCAGTGATCGCCATTCCATCGAATACCCCGGCTACAACGGCGGTTCGGATTGGGGCAGTGTTTCCATCGATACGCGCCGCGGCGTGATCGTGGCCAACTACAACGATATGCCCAACTACAATCGGCTGGTGCCACGTGCCGAAGCCGACCGCCTGGGCTGGCTGCCGCGCGAGAAGATCCGTGCCGACAGGGGCGGTGGCGAGGGGGCCGGCGATCCGCAGGTGGGAACGCCGTATGGCATCCAGGTCAACGCTGGCTGGCGGCTGCCGTTCACGGGTCTGCTGTGCAAGCAGCCTCCCTACGGCGGCATCCGTGCCATCGACCTGCGCACCGGCAAGCTGTTGTGGGATCGTCCGTTTGGCAGTGCGCGCGGCAATGGGCCGTTCGGCATCCGTTCCGGCCTGCCGATCGAGATCGGCACGCCGAACAACGGCGGTTCGGTGGTGACCGCCAGCGGGCTGATCTTCATCGCCGCCGCCACCGATGACCTGCTGCGCGCCATCGACCTGAAGACCGGCAAGGAGCTGTGGCACGCGGCGCTGCCCGCGGGCGGGCAGGCTACGCCGATGGTGTATGAACAAGACGGACGCCAGTTCGTGGTGATCATGGCCGGCGGCCACCATTTCATGGAAACCCCGAACGGCGATTACGTGATGGCGTTTGCCCTGCCGAACTAGCGGTTGCCGGCCTGAACACGGTATGCGGGGCTGTGACCGCTGTCGCTGAAGTTGCGCTGGCGAGTGGGCAGCATCCATCGTCGGACCAGGACGGGGCCGGCCATTGTCCATCCGGCCGATCTGAGCCGGCACGAGTGCCTGGGCTTCGCGCATTCGATCATGCGTACGCGCTGGAGTTTCCGCGACACCGATGGCAGCGTGCTGACCGTGCCGGTGTCCAGCCGCTTCATGGTCAATCAGGCCGAGCCGTTGCTGACCGCGGCCGTCGGTGGGCTGGGGTTGATCCTGCAGCCCCATGAAATGCTCGCCGCCGCGCTGGCGCGTGGCGAACTGGTGGAAGTGCTGCCGGACTACGTGCCGGTGTTGACGTGGATCAACCTGGTGTATCCGCGCGACCGCCAGCTGACGCCCAAGCTGCGCAGTTTCCTGGACTTCTGCGTGGCACGCTTCAGCGAGCAGACGATGGCACGGTGATAGCGCGGTATCGGGTAGCATTCCTGTGACTGCCTGCGAAGGATCGCCCTGAGATGATTGCCCGGTTGCCGCTGCGTAGCGCGTGCCTGCTGCTGGGGCTGCCGGCATTGCTGTTCGCCGCCAACGTGATTGCGCAGCAGACGCCTGCGCAGGCGCTGGCCGCGTGGGAAGCGCAGGGGCGTGCGGACGGCCTGGCGCGACCGGATATCGAATGCCAGGATTTCCTGCAGGCGATGGAGCGGAAGCCTGCGGGACTGGAATACCTGGGCTGCAGCCAGGACGACGCGTCCTACATCAAACCCATGCAGGCCCACTACCGCGTTCCAGGCGCCCAGGCAGTGAAGGTGGAAGCCTATCTGCGCGAGACCTTTGGCACGCCTGCATTGCGCTACGTCTGTTGCGGCTGGAGCAATGGCGTGCCGTACTACTGGCGCGACGGCCCGGATGCGGTGCGGTACCAGATCGGCATGGGTGTGGAATCGCTGCCGTATGAGCGGATCGAATGGCATCGCATCGAGGCGTTCACTGTCACGGTCGAGGTGTTGCGGCAGAGTCCCTAGCGTGGATGCAGTGGGCGGTTCCATCATCTAGGATGCGTCCAGGGATAACCGCGAAGGAGCTGCCATGAAGGCTGTTGGACGCCTGCTTCTCTGCAATGTACTGGCCTGTTCGGTGTTGATGAGCCTTTCGGCTTTTCCGGCAGTGGGCGCACCTTCCAGCGAGCGTGCACATCCGCGTGCGCAGGATGCCATCGATGACTGGCTTGCGGCCTTCAATGCAGGCAGTCTCGATGCGTTGCAGACGTTCGCTGACAGGTATGCGAAGAAGGAAGGCAGCGGTCCCGGGGACTATCTCGAGTTCCGCGAGAGCACCGGCCCGCTGCGCGTACTGGAAACGATCGAGCGCACGCCCGGCCAAGCGAAGCTGCTGGTGATGGGGCAGCTGAGCGAACGTGCGATGTGGGTGACGGCGGTCATGGACCCGATCAATCCGTCGCACCTGAAGCAGTTCCAGATCGAGGGCACTGAAACGCCGGACAAGTACAAGCCGGCACGGGTTGCATTGCCTGCCCTGATGGCCGATGCCGCAGCGAAACTGGAGGCGCTGCGGGCGCAGGATGCGCTGTCCGGTGCGTTGCAGGTGGCACGGGATACGCAGTTCCGCCTCGCGTCCTCCAACAAGATGTTCACTGCCGTGGCCATCCTGCAGCTGATGCAGACCGGCAGGCTCAGTCTCGATGACACGATCGGCAAGCACTTGCAGGACTATCCGAACAAGGCCGTCGCCAACAGCGTGACCGTGCGCGAGTTGCTGTCACATACCAGTGGCCTGGGCGACTTCTTTGGCGATGATTTCGAACAGTATTCCGCGTCCCTGAAGACGCTGGATGACTACGTGCAGCGCTTCGCCAAGGATGCGCCGCAGTTCACGCCAGGCAGCCAGGACAGCTACTCCAACTATGGCTTCATCGTATTGGGACGCATCATCGAGGCGGTATCGGGGCAGTCGTACTACGCATATTTGGAGGAGCACATCCTGCACCCGGTGGGCATGACCGGCACCGGCTTCGAGCCGGAAACAGTGAGCGTTCCAAAGCGTGCCGTCGCTTACACGAAGCACGATGGGCAATGGGTCCGTGAAACGAAGTCGCTGCCCTGGCGCGGCATGTCGGCCGGTGGTGGCTACAGCACAGTGGCCGACATGGTGAAATTCGCCGAGGCACTGCAAAGCGGAAAGCTGGTTTCACCTGCGTTGCTGCAGCAGGCCACTACGGCGCAGAACCACAAGGGCTGGTATGGCTTTGGTTTCGTGGTGCAGGGCGAGGGCAGGGAGCATCAGTACGGCCACGAAGGCGGTGCGCCCGGATCGAACAGTGCCATCGTGGTGCTGCCGGCGCAGGGCTATGTGATCGTTGGCCTGGCCAATGTCGATCCGGATGCGATCGGTAATGTGGTCAACTACATCGCGCGAAGGTTGCCACTGTGAACGCGGTAGGTGCCGTTCATTCCGGTACCCGCACCATCTTCGTCATCAAGTGTTCCACCACACCCGCTGGGTCCGCAGTGCGGCCGACATGCGTGCTCGACATCTGCACAATCGAGCTGCGCTTGGCGGTGAGGAAGTGAAAGCGGGCGCGCGCGGGCAGCTGTGCGATTGGTCCGGCGCTGGCGTCGCCGCGGCAGATGGCCACGATCGCATCCAGCCATGGCTGCAACGCGTCCTGGTCCAGCGCCGGAGCGAACGCGCGCAGGCGTGCCGGATCGATCTCGATGGCCGCTTCCAGATGGCGTGCGCCGGGGCAGGACACGATCACCCCGACGTTGATGAATTCCTCGCGTTCCACCCGCGGTACCACGCGGATGACCGCGTAGTCATACGTGTGCAGCGTGGGCACGGATGGCCTCCTGCACGAACACCGCATGCACTTTCAGGCGATGCTTGAGATAGTCGATGTAGCCCTGGCGATAGGCCTGCGGGCTGTCGAATGCCGGCTCGTTGACCAGCCAGCTGTCCGGCACCAGGCCGACGATGCGCTCGATCTCGGCATCGGTCAGGCGCGCGGCCAGCTCGGCATCCACCTCGGCGATGCGGCTGGCGAACGACAGCAGCACATGGTCGCGGATCAGCACGAAGGGCTTCTCGCAGGCATCGCCGGCATTGGCCCAGTCGTGATGGAAGTACATCGCCGCGCCGTGATCGATCAGGTACAGCTTTCGATGCCACACCATCAGGTTGGGATTGCGCGTGGTGCGATCGACATTGCTGGTGAACGCATCGAACCAGACGATGCGCGAGGCCAGGTCGGCATCCACCGGCATCGCTGCCGGGTCGTAGTTGATCGCGCCGGGCAGGTAGTCCAGGCCCAGGTTGAGGCCCTCGCTGGCGCGGATCAGCTCCTGGATCTCCGGGTCGGGCTCGGTGCGGGCGAACTCGCGGTCCAGCTCGACGAACAGGATCTCCGGAATCGGCAGGCCCAGCGTACGGGCCATCTCGCCGGCGATCAGCTCGGCGATCAGCGCCTTCGGGCCTTGGCCGGCGCCACGGAACTTCAGCACGGCCATGCCGTCGTCGTCGGTCTCGACCACGGCCGGCAGGGAGCCACCTTCCCGCAAGGGGGTGATGTAGCGGAGGGCATGTACGGTGCGCATGGCCGCATTCTAGCGTGGCGTCCGGTGCAGGCGTGCCGCGGCAGGGTGGGCGGCAGCTTAATGAACGGGTACCGCGCGAACCACCTTGTACAGGTCGCCTGCAATCTTCACTTGTTCCTTCCGCGCAGAGTGGCAACATTCGTTCCAACGGAGCAACACACCCGCGTGTGACCTTCAACAGGAGGCCCTCATGCCGCTACAGTGCAGCTGTCACGCTTCACCGTGTATGCAACGCAACGCGTGGTGTTGACCTTGACCTGACACGGTCACGCCATCGGCGCAGATGGCCGTCCCCCACAGTTCCAGACACCTTCCGCCCATCGCGCCCCGGCGTTGCCCGGTTGCTCCTGCGATCCAGCTACTTGCGCCCCAAGAGAGATCCCTGCGTTGCCGTCGACGCTGGCAACGTGGGGCCGCCGAATCCACGCTATCCCCACAGGCTTTGGAGGTGCTCCGATGAACGACGAATTCAATCCCATTCTGCCCCCACTGGACGATGCGAAGGCCGAGGAAATGATCGGCAAGGTCGTGCTGGTGGGTGTCACCCGCTATGGTGGCGACGGCCAGGTGCAGGGTCTGGAGCAGTACGCGGGCACCGTGCTGCGCATCAGTGCCGACGAAGGCGTGGTGCTGGCCGACGAGGACGATGGCCATGAGCGCTACCTGCCGCCCATGCTCGACCAGTACCAGCGGGCCGAGCCAGGCGAATACCGCATGCGGAACAGTGGCATGATCGTGGTCGACCCCGATTACCTGACGGCCTGGGATCTGCACGCCCAGCAGTGATGACAGACCACGCCTGGCAGATGCCGGCCCATCGCCGGCCTCTCCGGGCGTGTCCCACTTTGCCCCGTCCGGCCACTAGCCCTTCCGGCCCATTCACCCCAACCCCTGCGGTGCTAGATTCGGGTCCATGCCCGAATCCGGGTACCCATTCACACCCAGGGGATAAGGATGCTGATCCGTCGAACCTCTCTGGCGGCGGCTGTTGCCGTTGCCACCTTTGGCCTGCTGGCCGCTGGCCCGGCCTTCGCTGATTACGCGAAGCCGCCGGAACACCTGCTCAAGGTGCTGAAGGCGCCGCCGCCGCCGGCACCGAACGTGGCCCCGGGCGGCCAACGCCTGCTGCTGACCACCGCGCAGACCTATCCGTCGATCAGCCGCGTGGCCCAGCCCTACCTGAAGCTGGCTGGTGTGCGCCTGGAGCCGAAGAACCGCAGCCGCCATGACACCCCCGGTGGCTATGGCATCCCGGCCTGCGTGGCCGACTTCACCCTGGTCGACATCGGCAGTGGCAAGGAGACCAAGGTCAACCTGCCGCAAGGCTGTGCCACCGGCGCGCTGTGGTCGGCCGATGGCAGCCACTTCGCCTTCCAGAATGCGGTCGATACCAGCGTGCAGCTGTGGGTGGGCGATGCCGCCACCGGCCAGGTGAAGCAGGTGCCGAACGTGCAGTTGAACCCGATCTTCGGTAACACCGTGCAGTGGCTGGGCGGCAGCCAGAACCTGCTGGTGAAGCTGGTGCCGGCCAACCAGGGCCCGGCGCCGTCCAACGGTGGCGTGCCGACCGGCCCGGATGCGCAGGAGTCGCTGGGCAGCAGCGGCGAGAGCAGCACCTACGAAGCCCGCGATACGCTGACCAGCGTGCATGACGAAAAGCTGTTCGCCTACTACGGTGCCTCGCAGCTGGCCGTGGTCGATACCGTCGCCAACAGCGTGCGTCCGGTCGGCCAGCCGGCACTGTTCAACGACGTCAGTGCCGCACCCGATGGCGTGCACGTGCTGACCGAATCGATCAAGGGACCGTATTCGCACGCGGTGACCTACCAGCGCTTCGCCAACGACGTGGCCGTGCTGGATATCGCCAGCGGCAAGTCCACGCCGATCGCCAGCCTGCCGCTGGCCGACCGCGTGCCGGTGCACGGTGTGCCGGAAGGCCCGCGCGGTTTCGACTGGCGTGCTACCGATCCGGCCACCCTGGTCTATGCCGAAGCGCTGGACAAGGGCGACTGGAAGGTCAGCGTGCCGCATCGCGATCGGGTACTGATGCTGAAGGCACCGTTCAACGGCAAGCCGGTCGAGATCGCCCGCACCGCACAACGCTTCGAAGGCTTCGCATGGACCGCCGATCCGGCCGTGGCGTTCCAGTTCGAGAACGACGAGAACCGCCACTGGATGCAGACCCGCATCGTCGATGTGGATCAGCCGAAGAAGGAAGGCCGCCTGCTGTGGGACATGTCCAGCGATGAGCTGTACGGCAACCCCGGCAACCTGGTATTCACCCGCCTGCCGAATGGCGCGCAGGTCGTGCGCCGGGAGGGCGATCACGTGTTCCTGAGCGGCCGTGGCGCCTCGCCGCAGGGCGACCGTCCGTTCCTCGACCGCCTCGACCTGGGCACGCTGAAGAGCGAGCGCCTGTTCCGCAGCAGCACCGATGCCTATGAACAGTTCCTCGGTTTCAGCAACACGGCGGGCCGCTACCTGACCTGGCACCAGTCGGTGATCGATCCGCCGAATGCCTTCATCCGCCAGCAGGGTGAGGCGGTGGCCGATGCGAAGACCGGCGAGGCGCAGTTCGCGTCCACCGCGACCGCGCTGACCAAGCTGGTCGACCCGACTCCGGAAGTGCGCCAGATCAAGAAGCAGCTGGTGACCTACAAGCGTGCTGATGGCGTGGACCTGTCGTTCACCCTGTACACGCCGCCGGGCTACAAGGAAGGCCAGCGTGTGCCGGCGATCCTGTACGCCTACCCGGCCGACTTCGCCAACGCCGCGCAGGCGGGGCAGGTGTCCGGTTCGCAGCAGACCTTCACCCGCCTGCAGCCGTACCGCCTGATGCTGCTGGCCGGCTACGCGATCATCGACAACGCCTCGTTCCCGATCGTAGGTGACCCGAAGAACGCCTACGACACCTACCTGGAGCAGCTGGAAGCTGACGCCAAGGCGGCGGTGGACAAGGCGGTGGACATGGGCGTGGTCGATCGCAACCGCATCGGCGTGACCGGCCACAGCCATGGCGGCCTGATGACCGCCAACCTGATCGCCCATACCAATCTGTTCAAGGCCGGTGTGGCGACCAGCGGTTCGTACAACAAGACCTTTACGCCGTTCGGCTTCCAGAACGAGCGTCGCTCGGTGTGGCAGGCGCAGGACGTGTACCTGAAAGCCTCGCCGTTCTTCTATGCCGACAAGATCAAGCTGCCGCTGCTGCTGGTCCACGGCGAGGACGACGCCAACCCCGGCACCGAGCCATTCCAGTCGCGCAAGCTGTACCAGGCGATCCGCGGCAACGGTGGTACCACGCGTCTGGTGATGCTGCCGAACGAGCCGCACTGGTACACCGCGCTGGAATCGAACGAGCAGCTGGTATCGGAAATGCTGAACTGGTTCGACACCTACGTGAAGAACGCCAAGTGAAGAACGCCAAGGCCGCCTCCGGGCGGCCTTGGCGTATCGGAGGAGGGAGGCAGACCCTGCACGTTGAATTCATTGCACATTGACAGAGAGTCAGCTCCTTTCGGATGATCGCAGCGTCAGGCAGCATCCAGGAGCGGCATGCGGGATCGGGAGCGATGGATTGTCATGGACGGCCCGGCACGGAGGGCATTGATGGTCGTCCTGCTTGTGTCACTGGCCGGTTGCGGACGCAGTGAAGCCGAGCGGGCCAAGGAAAGGTTGACGGGGGTCATCGGTGGTACTGCACTGAATGCCAGAGCCCAGGCGGTCTGGATCTGGGAGCTCGATCGGGAAGCTGATAGCCAAGGCATCACGCCATGCGGGCCGACCCTGCGCAGTGCAACCTTCCAGTTGCGCTGGCCCGAGATGGCTCCTCGTACGAAAGCCAACCGCGACGATTACAACACCCATCACTCCGGTGGAACGGGTGATTCACAGTGGATCGAGATTGGGATGTCTCAAGGGGGACCGGGGGAGATCGTTTCGTTGCAGGGAACGCGGGAGCGTGCGCTCGGTCGTGATCCGGCATGGGGGATGCCATACCAGGTTTCGTTCGAGTTCGGATGGGATGAGACCTTGGGACTTGAGATGGCACGGCCCAGCGTTTCCGAGCCCAAGAGCTACAATTGGAATCGGATCAATTACTCCGATACCTTCGCGATCGGGGCAACGCCCAACGTGCTGATTCGTTGCATGACCGGGCCGCAGTACCGACCTCCGCACTGGACGCCGCTCTGCGAGGCGACGCTGGAAGATGCCAATCTGAAGCAGGTCCACCTGAGCATCAGGTATCGTCAGAACCTGCTGCCACACTGGCGCGATATCGAGCGTGATGTCCGCCAGTTCCTGCGGAGCGTCCAGAGGGAATGCCCGATGCCGGGCCACGGGCCTGGCATCGCAGCTGGTACAACGGCTTGATCGCCTGTTTCGGCCTGCCTGCATTGCGCGGCGGTCCGTGATGCGGCAGGAGCCGGGCAGGAAGGTGCAGAGGCTGCGCAGCTGGCTGCCTGGGTACCGGTGCGGCGGGTGGCACGCGAGGCCCCGTGGCAGTTCTCAACAGCACTTGATTGATCCGAGGCGTGACCTCGTGTCATTGGCCGTTGCGATTGCGTAACCGTATGTGATGCGGGTGCCATGTCGCGCGGAAGCTGCGATACGCTGCAGGTCTGCTGTCCGCCATGGGTTTCACCAATGAAGTCCAAACTTGTTGCCGCAGTGTTGGTGCTGGTGATGTCGCCGAGCCTGCACGCCCAGTCACTTCCGTCGGAACTGGCACAGTTGGGCATCGTCGCCGGCATGCCCTATGCCAAGGCCAAGCGCCTGCTGGATGCGGCAGGATGGTTGGCGAGTCCCGCACAGGGCGCGCCCGAGTCACTCGAGGGCTTTCCGGAAGTGGGATGCCAGAAGGGCGCCAAGCAATGCGCAACAACCTTCGAAAAGGGCGGTCAGCAGATCGCGGTGCGGCTGGGCACTACCCTGGCAGGGCAGCCGTTCGTGCAGGGCGTGGACTGAGCGCTCATTGCGTTCAGGCCAGCGGTAACCGGTCCTGCGCGTGCGACAGCCGATCGTGCAGCTCGCGCACATGCTCGGCCTTGGCATGCACCCGGGAGGTATCGCCGAAGCTGCGCAGGTAGGTGCACGCGGCAAAGCCGGCACTCTTCTTTTCGTACTCGGCAATCCAGGCCAGTCGATCCGGATTGTTGGCCTGTTCGGCTGACCACGCGGCCACCGGCGGCCGGATGCGGTACTTCAGGCCGACGCGCCACGGCTTCGGTGTCAGTCGCGCACGGAAACAATGCTGCAGCCGGCACATGCGCGCGTACAGGGTGTCGGTGCCCAGTGCCTTGAAGAATGCCTGGAGCTGCTCGTCCTCCGGTGAGAACGTGGCATGCATCGCCAGCATGCGCAGCCCGGCGGGTGTGCGGTAGGCACGCAGGTGCCAATCGGGATGCTGTTCGCTGAAGGCGTCCACGCGTTTCAGCGCAAGCCCTTCAGCACCGCCGGCGGCGGCCAGGCGCTGCTTCCGCCGCATCAGCAGTGTCGCGTTGACCAGCAGCACTGCCGCCACGCCCAGTACCAGGCCCACCAGCCAGTGCCAGAGCAGGGTGCCGATGACGGCGCCGGCAAGCAGCACGATCGCAGCCACGATGGCCGGTATCACGCATCCGGCCGGTGGCTGCGCATGGTCGATGTCGGCAAACAGCACGTCGGGGCTGTTGAGGCACAACGCGCCATAGCTGTTGCGGGTGATGATGACATCGCCGTCGCGCTGCACGATCTGCTCGCGGATTGGCACACCCTCCACGCCATAGTTGCTGCGCACTTCACGACGCGGCAGCGCCTGCCCGGCGAGGATGGCATTGAGGGCTTCGTTGGCGCGGCGGTCGGCGTGGGCCTGGGCCTGGGCAGGACCCTCATCGGACCAGCCGAAGCGGCGTACGACCACCGGCCGGCCACGGAAACGGGCCTGCAGGCGGGCTTCGGCCCAGTACGCGGGAACGATCATCATCGTGCGGTGCTCCATCATCCATGGCAGGTGCCTGAGTGAGTCTGGCACAGCCCCGAAGGGCCTGCATGTGCCCGCTGCGGTGGCCGGGGCGGAGTGATAGATTGCGCGCTTCGCATGCACTCCACCAAGGACGGAGCGATGTCCAGCTTCCTGCGTTGCCTGCTTGCCCTGGCCTGTGCCGGGGCGGTCGGCGTGGCGTCGGCGGGTACCCCGCCGGGGCCGCAGATCCTCACCACCGATGCCAGCCGCTTCTACGCGCTCTACGACAGCACCGGCGGCAAGCCCAGCGTCGCTCAGCTGGCCGGTTACCTGGCCGAAGGCAGTCCGGGCCTGAGTGAACTGGCGAAGGCGCGCCGGGTCACGCCCGAACGCATGGCCGAAGCCATTGCCAGCCAGCCCGGAGTGTATGCGCAGGGCCGCAGCTGCCTGGCGGAGCTGCCGGCGGTGAAGCAGCGCCTGGTGCAGGTGTTCGGCAACCTGCAGGCGATCTATCCGCAGGCCGCGTTTCCTCCGGTGACCCTCGCGGTCGGCCGTGGTCGGCCGGTCGGGTTGACCTCGAAGAGTGGGGTGATCATCGGCCTGGAAGCGCTGTGTGCAGCCGATTTCATGAATCCCAACGTGCAGGACCGTTTCGTGCACGTGATCGCGCACGAGTACGTGCACATCCAGCAGACCGGCCTGACCGATTTCGAGCCTGGCGACCCGCATGCGACGGTGCTGCGTGTTTCGCTGGGCGAAGGCATCGCCGAATTCATCGCCGAATTGATTTCCGGCAACGTCGGCAACAGTCGCCATGCGGCATGGACGCGCGGCCGCGAGGTCCACATTGAAAGCGCCTTTGCGCTGGATGTGGACAGTACCGATCTGTCGCCGTGGCTGTACAACTACAAGCCCGGTTCGCAGGAGCCCTATGACCTCGGGTACTGGGTGGGCTACCGCATCGCCAAGGCCTATTACCTGCAGGCCAAGGACAAGCGCGATGCAGTGCGTGCGCTGATCCAGCAGGACAACCCGAAGGCAATCCTGGCTGCCAGTGGCTGGACGCCCGGCATGTGGATGCCGGCCAAGGTGACCGGCGTGGCCGCGCGGTCGGCGGCGCGGTAAGCGCGGGGCCGCGCGCTAGACTGGCCCGGACATTCAAGGGAGAGACCCCATGCGTTCCTTGTCCGGCGGCCTGGCCGCAGTTGCCATCGGTATCGCGCTGAGCGCCCACGGGGTGGCGGCCGAGATGCCCGCGATCAACCCTTTGCTGCTGGAGCCTGTCGAAAGCCTGCGCGCGGACGAAGTGCGCTTCATGCAGCAGCGCCTGGCCGATTGGCCGCAACTGCAGCGTTATCGCGACGCCAACGCGCGACTGCCTGCCGCTGTACCGGGGCAACCACGCGTGGTGTTCTACGGTGATTCCATCACCGAAGGCTGGGGCAGGGAAGGCAGCGCATCGTTCTTTCCCGGCAAGGGCTGGCTCAACCGCGGCATCAGTGGCCAGACCACGGCGCAGATGCTGGTGCGGTTCCCGCAGGACGTGCTGGCCCTGAAGCCACAGGTGGTGGTGATCCTGGCCGGCACCAACGACATTGCCGGCAACACCGGCCCGTCCACGCAGGCGATGATTGAAGACAACCTGCACGCGATGGTGGACCTGGCACGCGCACATGGCATCACCGTGGTACTGGCATCGGTGCTGCCGGTCAGCGATTACCCGTGGTTGCCGGGCACGGCACCTGCTCCCAAGGTGCGCGCATTGAACGCGGCATTGAAGCGCTATGCCTATGCGAAGCAGCTGATCTATCTGGACTACTACACGCCGATGACCAATGCCGCCGGAGGGCTGGATCCGCAGCTGGCCGAGGATGGCGTGCATCCCACGGCGAAGGGCTATGCGGTGATGGCGCCGCTGGCGGAGGCTGCAATCAGGCGCGCAATGGCGCCGGACTATGCACAGCACCCGCAATGCACAGCGTCCAGCCCGTCGAGGTAAAATGGCCCCGGAGCTGGCCACGCAGCGTGGCCGCCAGGGACGATGGGGTGGGTGATGCGGAAGGGAATCCAGGGATGGCTGCGTCGCAGCGGCGCAACGATGGCACTGCTGCTGGCGGCCGTGCCGGCGTTCAGTGCAGACACGGCGGCGCCTTCGCCGCTGACGCGTGAGCCGGTGGCCGGAGTTTCACTGGCCGAATGGACCGCCCGCTGGTGGCGCTGGGCCGACGCCCAGGGCGGCGCGCCCTATCTCGACCCGGATGGCCGTGTATGCGATGTGGGCCAGGAAGGCCCGGTCTGGAACCTGGCCGGCACCAATGGCCGTTTCCGGCCACATCGCGAATGCGTGGTGCCGGCGGGCAAGTACCTGTTGCTGCCGATCATCAACATGGCGCACTACCAGGTGGATGAGACTGTGCCCTGCAAGGAGCTGCAGGCGGGGGCGGCGGTCAACAACGATTATCTGATCAGTGCAGTGGTGCTGCTGGATGGCCAACCCCTGGGCGACATGCGCATGCATCGGGTGCGCAGTGAAGGCTGCTTCCGCATGGATGACGATGACGCAGACTCACGGCTGGCCGCCGCCGACGGCTACTGGGTGATGCTCAAGCCGTTGCCGCCAGGCCGGCATACCCTCAGCGTGGGCGCCAACTACGGCGTGCCGGAGGGTGGCGCGTACAGCCGCATGCGGCAGTCCTTCGAGTACGTGCTGCACGTGGGAGGGCGCACCCAGGTCGTATCGCGCAAACACGCGGTGCCGCTGGCCGCCCCCTGACGCTCAGGCATCGTCCTGCTTCAACGCTGCATCGGCCGCCAGCAACGCTTCGGCGGCCGCACCGAGCGGCGGCGAGGGCGGGGCAACCACACCGATCGCTTCCATCATCTTCGGCATGCCCAGGAACTGGCGCGCGCGGCGGTCGTAGATGCCGGTGACCAGCAACGCGCGCGTGGCGATCTTCTGCTCGGCACCGATCAGCACGCGCTGCTCCATGATGCCGCGCGAGCCGACCCAGCCCACCAGTCGTGTTTCCAGGGTGAAGCGCTGGAACGGCTTCAATTCGCGGCGGAACTGGATGGTGCCGGCGCCGACGATCGGCGCCCATTTCTCGCGCAGCGCCACCCGGCCCAGACCCATGCGCAGGATCAGGTCCAGCCGGCCCAGGTCGAAGATGTTCCAGTAGCGGCCGTTGGTCATGTGCAGGTTGCTGTCCAGGTCGTTGGGCAGCACCCGGAACTGCAGCCGCGAGACCCCGAACGGGGCCTCCAGTTTCGGCCGGAACAGGCTGCACAGCAGCAGGTGGAGCAGACGGAACCAGAGATTCATGGCTATGACGACTGTTATAGAATCGCCGGTACGCTAATCTATGACGACTGTCTTAGCAAGGAGACCGCCGTGAGCCCGCGACCGTCCGATGCCCCACAGCGCGTGATCGATGCCGCGGCGCAGATGCTGGCGCGGGTGGGCCTCAATGCCACCAGCATCCGCGAAGTGACCAAGCTGGCCGAGGCGCCATTGGGCTCCACCTACCATCACTTTCCCGGCGGCAAGCAGGAGCTGCTGGCGCGCGCCACCCACATGGCCGGCGACAAGGTGGAGGCGCTGCTGGTGGAGCTGTTGAAGGATGGGGCGGTACAGGGCCTGCAGCAGTTCCTTGCGATGTGGCGCGAGCGTCTGCTGCGCTCCGGGTTCCGCGCTGGCTGCCCGGTGCTGGCCGCTGCCGTGGAGGAGCCGGTGGAGGCGACACCCAGCCAACCCCGCGCGGCGGCCGCCGAGGTGTTCGCACGCTGGCACGGCCACCTCGCCTCGGCATTCGTCGCCGAAGGACACGCCCCGCCAGCAGCGGCTGAGCTGGCCAGCCTGGTGATCGCCAGCGTGGAGGGGGCGGTGGCGATGTGCCGTGCGCTGCAGGACATCGCCCCGTTCGATCAGGTGGCCGCGCAGCTGCTGAAGGCGGCCACGCGGCCTTGATCGGCCGGTGCCGACAGGCCAGACTCGCCAGCAGCCCACGACTGGATGCCGCCATGGACGAATCGCACCATCGTCAGTTGATCGAGCACTACCTGCAGGCCTACAACCGCTTCGATATCGACGCCATGCTGGCGGTGCTGGCGCACAACGTACGCTTCGAGAACCACAGCGGCGGCCAGCTGACGATGGTCACCGAAGGCGTCGATGCCTTTGGCGAACTGGCACGCCAGTCTGCGCGCCTGTTCCGGGAGCGCGAACAGCGCTTGCTGGCGCTGGTGTTCGATGGTGATCGGGCGACGGCGACGATTGGCTGGCGCGGCGTGTTCGCACAGGATGTTCCCGATGGACCGCGTGCGGGCACTGAGCTGGAACTGCAGGGCCAGAGCGAGTTCGTGTTCGCGGGTGACCGCATCGAACGGATCGTTGATCGCAGCTGAGGAACGGCCGCTTGGAACCGCCGTCTGGACAGCGGAGCTGCCCGCGGTAGAATCCGCCCAACACCGCCTACGCGTGCCCGGCAAGGATGTCCGCATGCAGCATCAGGTTCCCGAGGTCCCTGGCCGCGATGCCTCCTGCCCCCTGGCGGCGGCGTGAAGCGCTCGCGCCATTTTTCACGCAGTTCACTGACATTGCCGATGAACCGCGGCAGCGAAGTCGTGCGTGCGCGCCGGCACCTGCAGCAGCGTGGTTGGCCACGCCTGCAGATGGCGCTGATCGTCGCCCTGACCGGCGCTGCAGGCTTTCTTGCCTCGCACCTGCTGCGCCTGGCCGGTATCGACGCGATGTGGTTTCGCTACCCGATGGCCGTCGTGCTGGCCTACGGCGTGTTCCTGCTGCTGATGTGGATCTGGATCCGCTGGCGTTGGGACAACGTACTGGATGGCCTGTCGCCGGATGTGGGCGGTGGCAGCCCATCCCCTCGCGGCAGTGCCGTGGAATCACCGTGGAGCGGCGCCGGCGGCCGTTCCGGCGGTGGCGGTGCGTCGGCCTCGTGGAACGAGCCGGCATCGGCGAGCAGTGGCGACGCCGGAGAGCTGCCGTTGGCCGGGCTCGCTGAAGACGAAGCGGGCTTGCCGTTGCTGGCCATCCTCGGCATCGTCGCGCTGGTGGCGACCGTCCTGCTGGCCAGCGTGTGGGTGGTGTGGTCGGCGCCGGTGCTGATGGCCGAACTGCTCGTGGACGCGGCGATCGCCGGCGGCCTGTACCGGCGCATGCAGGGCATGCACGAGCAGGGATGGTGGCGGGTATGCGTGTCGCACACGGTCTGGCCGCTGATCGGCCTGTTGCTGTTCTTCGCGGTGCTGGGCTGGCTTGCTCAGGAACTCGTGCCGGGTGCGAGCCACCTGCTGCAGGTCATCCAGGGGCTGTAATGCGGTTGCTTCCTTCATATGGCCCGGTCCCGACCTGTTTTCAGCCGCCCTGAACAGTGGGCTATGATCGCGGTCGCCGAGGATTCGTGTCCTGGCGGTTTCACCTATCCGGAGCTTGTCGTACTGCATCGGGAACCGGGGCGCTGGATGGCCGAACGCCCATTGAGACACACAACCACTGACGAGGAAGAGCGCATGGATGTCGCTGCACGCAGGAACAGGACGTTGTTTCGTTGGATCATGGTGACGCTGCTGGCGGTGTTGTTGCCGTTTGCAGCACTGGCGCAGCCGGCAGCCGGGCAGGGCGATGGCGCTGAAGCCGGCACTGCCGCGGAAGAGGCGCAATGCCGCGCCTGCGCCTATGAGCGCATTGGACCGAAGGTTGATATCGGCCTGGTGGCACTGGTGTCGCTGCTGGTGGTGGGTCTGCTGGTAGCGGTGTCCCGCGAGTGGGGAACCACCTCGCAGCGCTGGACCTGCCGCACGCTGGCCCTGCTGTTGGTGGGCATCGGCCTGGCGTTGTTGTGGTGGGCTGGCAGCGTCGTCTACCTGGGCTACAACCCGTGGCAGGAGCCGCTCGCACCCGGCGGCGGCTCGCTCGGTTCGACGCTGCTGAGTACGTCGCCGAAGTGGCTGGCGGCACTGGTGCTGGTCGGCTTCGCGCCTTCCATCTGGAAGCGCAGCGAGCGCCTGCCGCCCTGGCGTATCGGCTGACCCTGGAACGACGGCGCCGGATCGCACCCGGCGCCGCCTGCAGCAATCACTCAAAGCGCCAGCGCACGCCCGCGTAGACGCCGCGGCCTTCGCCCGGCGTCGAACGCGCGACATCCTTGCCGGCGTCGTCATAGCCCGGCGTGACCGTAGCGGCGTAGCGGCGATTGCCTAGGTTGCGCATCTCCGCCCAGGCCTGCCAGCGGCCACCGGGTGCGTCGTAGCCGATGCGGCTGCCGAAGATCACATGGCTGTCGGCCCAGTAGCTGTTGGCGTAGTCCACCGCGATGCGCGAGGCGTATTCGGTGTTCAGTGCCGCGTACAGGCCGGATGCATGATCGAAGCGCAGCTCGGCCTGGTAGGCGTGGCGCGGCAGGCCGGGCAGGCGGTTGCTGCCGAAACGTGCATCGTGGCGGTAGCGGAAGTCGCTGAAGGTATACGCCTGGCGCAGCGACAGGCGGCCCGGTGCAGCCTGCCACAGCGTGCTGTCCAATCCGGCCTCGATACCGCGGTGCACGGTGGGGCTGGCATTGTTCTCGGCGATGAACAGGTTCGGCAGCGGTTGCAGTTCGACGCTCAGCAGTTCGTGGTTCACGTGGGCATAGTAGCCGGTCAGTTCCCAGCGACCCAGCGCCGCATCACCGCGCGCGCCCAGTTCCAGCGTGGTGGCGGTCTGGTTCTGCATCGGCACCGGCGCGCGCTGGCGGCCGGTAGACGGGCCATTGCCCGGCCCGAAGTACTGGTTCGAGCCCCAGATCATCGACCACGGGTGCGGTGCCTCCACCGAACGGCTGAGGTTGCCGAACCACTGGGTCTGCGCGCTGTGCTGCCAGGTAAAGCCCAGTCGCGGTGCGTAGTCCCAGTCGTGGTCACGCAGGCGGCCGCCGCTGCTTGGCCAGGTCACCTGCACATCGCGACGGGTGTTGATCAGCGCCAGCCCAGCCTGCATGCGCAGGCGGTCATTGAAGGCGAGGGTATTGCCGATGTGCAGTGTGCTGTCGGTGCCGTGGTGGCGGAAGTCACGCGTGCGCGTGCCGGCAGCGTAGCCGTTGCTGGCAAAGCGCAGCGACTCGCGCACATCGGCATCCAGGTCATGGGTGACGCGCAGGCCGACCGTGGTCTCGCTGTCCAGCCCGAACAGCCGGTGGCGGTGGCGGTAGTCCAGTGTGGCGTTGAGGTTGGCGTAGTCCAGCTGCTGGCGGTACAGGCTCTCGTTCAAGTCCATCGGGTAGGTGTGGTAGACCAGCCCGGCCTGCAGCGACGAATCCTCATCAATCTGCAGCGTGGTGACATTACCCACCCAGGTGCTGCCCGGTTGCGGTCGGCGCGCATCGATGGCCAGGTTGGCCGCATTCGCGGCGTGCGGATCGTTGCGGATCTGATCGCGGGTCAGGCGGCCGGGCGTTTCGTGATTGGTTTCGCGGTAGCGCACGAAGAAGCGCGTCTGCAGGTCGGGCGTGATCTGCCAGCCGATGTTGGCCATCGCGCCCTTGCCGTCGCCGTGCGCATGGCGCTGGTAACCGTCGAACTCGGTATCGGTGTAGGCCAGGAAGTAGTCGACATCGCCGTTGACGCCGCCCCAGCTGAGGCCGCGCTTCTGGTAGCCACGGCTGCCGGCTTCGTAGTGCAGCTGCACGCCCGCCGAATCACGGCCGCTGCGGCTGACGTAGTCGATGGCACCGCCCAGCGCGAGCGCGCCGCGCTCGAAGCCGTTGGCGCCGCGCAGGACTTCCACGCGCGACAGCCACAGGGGTTCCAGCAGTTCGTAAGGCGTGCCACCTGGGCCGGTCAGCGGCAGGCCGTCGATCGACACCGCAATGCCCGAGGCATGCGCGCCCGGCCCGCGGTTGATGCCCGAGCCCCGGATCGAGATCTTCGTGCCCTCGTTGCCCGGCGACTGCGCGCTGATGCCCGGCTGGTAGGCCAGCACATCGGCATTGCTGGACAGTCGGCTGTCGGCTTTGGCCACGTCGATGACGTTGCTGGCGCCGGGTACGCGCTTCAGCGCCTCGCGCGCCTGCGCGCTGGCATCGCCAGCAGCGGTGACCTGCACCGCATCCAGCGTGGTGGTCTGCGGGACTGCAGCGGCAGTGGAGGCGAGGCCAAGGGAAACGGTCAGAGACAGCAGCGAGGGGATGGGGCGGTACGACGAGAGCGACATACGGAAATGCTGTAAACCACGAATGTGGCGCGCAAGTTAACAGGTCGACGGCGCCACGTCACCCATCGGCGGCGTATGGCCGCCCGCCGCGTTCCTGTAGAGCCGAGCCCACGCTCGGCTAATCGCGCGCAGCGCGGGTTGTCTGCCATCGCGACGAAGAGCAGCCGAGCATGGGCTCGGCTCTACAGCAGGGTTTATGGCGAGGGTTTCGTCAGCGTCTTCGACTTTGCGTAGAACTGATCAGCGGCTTCCTTCTCGCCCAATGCCGCATGACACTCGGCCAGGCTGTCCCACACATTGGCCGAATCCGGATACAGCTCGGTGTTGAGGGCGAATACCTTCAACGCCCTGCGTGCACCAAGGCTCTCGCGGATGGCATAGCCACTGGCGTTGATCGCACGTTCCAGCTCGCTGCCGGTCACCCGGTTGTTATCGCGCAACCAGCTGCGCATCGCCTGGGCAGCGCCTGCATCATCGTCCAGCGCATACGCGATCAGCCGCTCGGACAGCACCGCATGCGGAAACTCCTGCGGCGCGGCGACCGCCATCGTGCTCTCCACCAGCGTGCTGGACCAGACATTGCGGGCGCTGCCGTTGGTCAGGTACACGAACACCCAGTAGCCGTCGGCCAGCGTGTCCTTGTACGCCAGCCGCGCACGTACATGGGTGCCGCCATCATGGCCGACCTGGGTGTAGCCGTCGCTGCGGGTGGTGTCCCATCCGGTGGAGAAGAAATTGCTGCCGCCACCGCTCAGTTTCTGCGGCTGCCAGAGCTTTTCCAGGGTCTCCGTACGCACCAGCGTGCCGGTCGCCAGCGCCTGCAGGAAGCGGTTCATGTCGCCCACGGTGGTCTGCAGATCGGCATGGCCCCAGCCGTAGTCCGGCCAGGGATCTTCATTGGCAGGCTGCAGTTGGCCATCCTTGCCGATGTACGGCACCGCCGCGCGCCGGGCCGGCACGCTGGCAACGCCCCACGAGGTGCTGGCCATCTTCAATGGCTGCAGGATACGTTCGCGCGCGATGGCCGGGTAGGGCTTGCGGTAGTGCGCTTCCAGCAACGCCGTCAGCACCAGGTAGTTGGCCTGGGTGTACTGCACGCGGCTGCCGGTGGCGAACTGCATCGGTGCAGCGCCGGCCACCTTCAGCGCAGTGCCAAGGTCAGGCGCTACACCGGGGTAGCCCTTGCTCACCCAGCGGTTATCCACCCGGTTGTAGTACTCGCCGATACCCGAGCTGTGGTTGAGGAAGTCGCGCACGTGGATTGCCTGCCATGCAGTCGGCAGATCCGGCACATAGCGGCTCGCCGGCGCATCCAGATCCACCTTGCCCTGATCGACCAGTTGCATCACCAGCGTGCTGGTCAGCAGCTTGGCCATCGACTGCGCGGCGAAGATGGAATCGACGGTGGCAGGTGTGTGCGTAGCGCGATCACGTTCGCCGCTGGCGCCCTGGTACAGCACCTGGCCGTTGTGGGCGACCAGTACCGCCTGACCGGCGATGCCGTAGCGTTCGAGGTTGGCCTGCAGTTGGGCGTCGAGCTGGGTAGAGAGGCCGGCGGAGAGGTCACTCGCTGATGCGGGCGGAGCAGCGAACAGGACGCAGAGCAATGCAGCAGCAAAGGTGCGGTACATCGCGGTGATCCATCAGCGGTGATGGCGCATCTTGGCATGTAGAGCCGAGCCCATGCTCGGCTGCCTTCGGGCCAGGCATCATGCACCCGGAAAAATGAGCCGCGCATGGCTCGGCTCTACAGGTGTTTTCGGGTCGTGCCGGCCGCGGGCCGGCACCCCTGCGATCAGCCCAGGATCGCCGGCAGATCCAGTCCCTTTTCCTTCGCACAGTCGATCGCGATGTCATACCCCGCATCGGCGTGGCGCATGACGCCGGTGGCCGGGTCGTTCCACAGCACGCGGCCAATCCGCTTCGCCGCTGCCTCGGTACCGTCGCAGACGATCACCATGCCGGCATGCTGGGAGAAGCCCATGCCCACGCCGCCGCCATGGTGCAGCGAGACCCAGGTCGCGCCGCTGGCGGTGTTGAGCAGGGCGTTCAGCAGCGGCCAGTCGGACACCGCGTCGGAGCCATCGGCCATCGCTTCGGTTTCGCGGTTTGGCGACGCCACGCTGCCGCTGTCCAGGTGGTCACGGCCGATCACCACCGGCGCCTTCAGTTCGCCGTTGGCGACCATCTCGTTGAACGCCAGGCCGAGTCGATCGCGATCACCCAGGCCGACCCAGCAGATGCGCGCCGGCAGGCCCTGGAACTTGATCTTCTCGGCGGCCATGTCCAGCCAGCGGTGCAGGTGGGGATTGTCCGGAATCAGTTCCTTCACCTTGGCATCGGTCTTGGCGATGTCGTCCGGGTCGCCACTCAGTGCCGCCCAGCGGAACGGGCCGATGCCGCGGCAGAACAGCGGGCGGATGTAGGCCGGCACGAAGCCGGGGAAGTCGAACGCGTTCTCCACGCCTTCTTCCAGCGCCATCTGCCGCAGGTTGTTGCCGTAGTCCACGGTCGGCACGCCGAGTGCGTGGAAGCCGAGCATGGCGCGGATATGGTTGGCCATCGACGCGCGCGCTGCTTTCTCCACTTCCTTCGGCGCGGACACGCGCTTTTCGTCCCATTGCTCGACGGTCCAGCCCTGCGGCAGGTAGCCGTTCACCGGGTCGTGCGCGGAGGTCTGGTCGGTCAGCAGGTCCGGCTTCACGCCGCGCTTGAGCAGTTCGGCCAGCACGTCGGCCACATTGCCGAGCAGGCCCACCGACTTCGGCGTGCCGGCCTTGCAGGCTTCATCGATCAGGCGCAGCGCTTCGTCCAGGTTGTCGGTCCAGGTATCCAGGTAGCCGGTGCGCAGGCGCATGTCGATGCTGCTCTTGCGGCACTCGACGGCCAGGCAGGAGGCGCCGGCCATCACGGCGGCCAGCGGCTGTGCGCCGCCCATGCCGCCGAGGCCACCGGTGAACAGCCACTTCCCGGTCAGGTCGCCACCGAAATGCTGGCGCCCCATCTCCACGAAGGTCTCGTAGGTGCCCTGCACGATGCCCTGCGCGCCGATGTAGATCCAGCTGCCTGCGGTCATCTGGCCGTACATGGCCAGGCCCTTTCTATCCAGCTCGTTGAAGTGGTCCCAGTTGGCCCAGCGCGGTACCAGGTTGGAATTGGCGATCAGCACGCGCGGCGCATCGGCGTGGGTGCGGAACACGCCCACCGGCTTGCCCGACTGCACGAGCAGGGTCTGGTCGTCGTCCAGGCGCTTGAGCGTTTCGACGATGGCATCGAAGCTCTCCCAGTCGCGTGCGGCGCGGCCGATGCCGCCGTACACCACCAGTTCCTGCGGGCGCTCGGCCACATCGGGGTGCAGGTTGTTCATCAGCATGCGCAGCGGCGCTTCGGTCAGCCAGCTCTTGGCGTTCAGCGTAGTGCCGGTCGGCGCGGCGATGGTGCGGGACGGGTCGTTGCGGGTCATGCGGCGCTCCGGTTCGTAGCGAATTCAAGGCAGGCATTGAGCACCTGCGCCAGGGTGTGGCGCAGCGGTGCGGCGTGGTCGGGGTCGAGCGGGGTGGGCCAGCTGCGCTCGTCCACCTGGTCCGGCAGGGGTTCGTGCATGTAGCCGCGGCAGGCCAGCTCCATCTGCAGGCTGTGCACGCCGCCGGCGATGTTGCTGTAGTGGCGGGTGATCCAGCCGCCCTTGAAGCGGCCGTTGCGCACTTGGCTCATGCCACTGATCTTCAAAAGGTTCTCCACCACGTCGCTCAAGGCGTTGTCGCAGGACGTGTCCGGCGCGCCAGACGGGCCAGCGGTACCCAGGTTGAACTGCGGCAGTTCGCCGTCGAACAGGTGCGGAATATGTGAGCGGATCGAATGTGCGTCGTACACCACCACCGTGCCGAACTTCGCGCGCAGGCGGGTGATCTGCGCGGTCAGCGCATCGTGGTAAGGCAGGAAATACGTGTCGCGACGCCGCGCGATCTCGGCGTCATCCGGTTCGCGTCCGGCGTGGTACAGCGGCTGGTTGTCGAAGGTGGTCAGCGGGCACAGGCCGGTCGTGTTCTGGCCGGGGTACAGCGAGACCCCGCTGGGGTCACGGTTGAGATCGATCACCGAACGCGAGATTGCCGAGCGCACCGTGGTCGCGCCCATGCCACGCACAAAGTCGTACAGATCGTGTACCCACCAATCGGCGTCACGACGGGCCAGCCACGGCGAGTGGTAGTCGCCCATCAGCTCATGCGGCAGCTCGCTGCCGGTATGCGGGAAGCTGACGATCAACGGGGCATCGCCCTCATGGACCGTCAGCCATTCGGGAAGGGTCGTCATGCCTGCGGTTCCACGGTCGGCAACAGATCGCCCAGGCCCTGCGCCAGCGCGCCGCTGCGCACCAGGTTCGTGGCGGTCACCATGTCCGGATGGAAGTAGCGGTCTTCTTCCAGTGTCGGCACCTGCGCACGCAGGGTGGCGCGCACGCTTTCCAGCGCGGCACTGGAGCGCAGCGGGGCGTGGAAGTCGCAGCCCTGTGCTGCGGCCAGCAGTTCGATACCGATCACGTTGGCGGCGTTCTCGGCCATCTGCATCAGGCGGCGTGCGCCGTGCGCGGCCATCGACACATGGTCTTCCTGGTTGGCCGAGGTCGGGATTGAATCAACGCTGGCCGGGTAGGCGCGCTGCTTGTTTTCCGAGACCAGTGCAGCCGCGGTCACCTGCGGAATCATGAAGCCGGAATTCAGGCCCGGGCGCGGGGTCAGGAACGCCGGCAGGCCGGACAGCGCCGGGTCCACCAGCATCGCCAGGCGGCGCTCGCTGATCGAGCCGATCTCGCACACCGCCATCGCCAGCATGTCGGCGGCGAAGGCCACCGGCTCGGCGTGGAAGTTGCCGCCGGACAGTGCTTCGCCGGTGTCGGTGAACACCAGCGGATTGTCGGAGACGCCGTTGGCTTCGATTTCCAGCGTGGTTGCGGCCTGGCGCAGGATGTCCAGCGCCGCGCCCATCACCTGCGGCTGGCAGCGCAGGCAGTACGGGTCCTGCACGCGCACATCGTTGTCGCGGTGCGATTCGCGGATGTCCGAGCCCTGCATCAGCGCGCGCAGCGTCGCGGCAGCGGCAATCTGCCCGCGCTGGCCGCGGATGGCGTGGATGCGCGGGTCGAACGGGGTATCCGAGCCCTTGGCCGCTTCCACCGACAGCGCGCCGGTGACCAGCGCGGCCTGGAACACGGTCTCGATCTCGAACAGGCCGGCCAGCGCGTAGGCGGTGGAGAACTGGGTGCCGTTGAGCAGCGCCAGGCCTTCCTTTGCGCCCAGCTCGATCGGCTGCAGGCCGGCACGCGCCAGTGCGTCGGTTGCCGGCAGACGTTGGTCACCAATGAACGCTTCGCCGACGCCCAGCATCACGCTGGCCAGATGCGAGAGCGGCGCGAGGTCGCCCGAGGCGCCGACCGAACCCTGCGCCGGCACCACCGGCAGCACGCCCTTGATGAGCATCGCTTCGAGCAGCAGCAGGGTTTCCTCGCGCACGCCGGAAGCGCCCTGCGCCAGGCTGACCAGCTTCAGCGCCATCATCAGCCGCACCACGCTGGCCGGCATTGGCTCGCCCACGCCGGCAGCGTGCGAGAGCACGATATTGCGCTGCAGGGTGGCCAGGTCCTCGCGCTCGATGCGCACGCTGGCCAGCTTGCCGAAGCCGGTGTTGATGCCATACACCGGTGCGCCTTTGGCGACGATGGCGGCCACCGCCGCAGCGCTGGCGCGCACCACCGGCAGCGCGGCCGGGTCCAGTGCAAGCGGCGCACCGCGATAGACCTGCCGCCACTGGGCGAGAGTGACATGGCCGGGGCGAAGAACCAGGGTGTTGCTCATGCGTTGCTCCAGGAGGCAGGCAGGTCGGGCTGCCCGCGCACCACGCGCGCGTGCAGCGGGTTGAATCCAATGCGATAGACCAGGTCGGCGGGCGCATCGATATCCCAGATCGCCAGGTCGCAGTCCATGCCCACGGCCAGGCGGCCGATGCGCTCGCCGTGGCCCAGTGCGCGCGCCGCTTCACGGGTGAAGCCGGCGATGCACTCATCTACGGTCAGGCGGAACAGGGTGGCGCCCATGTTCATCGCCAGCAGCGGGCTGGTCAGCGGCGAAGTGCCCGGGTTGCTGTCGGTGGCCAGCGCGAGCGGCACGCCGGCCGCACGCAGCGCGGCGATCGGCGGCAGGGTGGTATCGCGGGTGAAATAGAAAGCACCGGGCAGCAGCACGGCGACGGTACCGGCAGCGGCCATCGCGGCGATCCCGGCATCGTCCAGATGTTCGATATGGTCGGCGGAGAGCGCACCGAAACCGGCCGCCAGTTCGGCGCCATGCTGGTTGCTCAGCTGCTCGGCATGGATCTTCACCGCCAGCCCGTTGGCGCGCGCCGCTTCGAAGACCTGCCGCGCCTGCGCGGGCGAGAAGGCGATGTTCTCGCAGAACACGTCCACCGCTTCGGCCAGGCCTTCGGCGGCGATGGCCGGAATCATCACCTCGCACACCTCGTCGGTGTACTCCTGTGCCTCGCGGCCCGGCGGAATCGCGTGTGCACCGAGGAAGGTGGTCACCACGTTGACCCGGCATTCCTCGCCCAGCGTGCGTGCAACCTGCAGCTGCTTGCGTTCGTCGGGCAGGGTCAGGCCGTAGCCGGACTTGATCTCGATCGTGGTCACGCCTTCGGCGCGCATCGCCAGCAGGCGCGGGCGGCTCTCGCTGGCCAGTTGCTCGGGCGTGGCAGCGCGGGTGGCGCGCACGGTGGAGACGATGCCGCCGCCGGCGCGGGCGATCTCGGCATAGCTGACGCCCTGCAGGCGTTGCTCGAATTCGTTGGCGCGGTTGCCGGCGTAGACCAGGTGGGTGTGGCAGTCGATCAGGCCCGGCGAGATCCAGCGACCTTCGCCGTCGATGCGGGTGGTCGGCTGCAGGTGCGCATCGCTGCCGGCAGCGCCGACGTGGACGATGCGGCCCTCGGCGCAGGCCAGTACGCCATCGCGTATGACACCCAGGCCCTCGCCATCGAGGGTGATCAGGTGAACGTTGGACCAGAGGGTATCGACGTGCATGGCATCCACAACGCGGCTGTGCTTATATGTCTATACAATATAGGCGTCCATTTCGGGTTGTCCAGCCATGTCCGATTCGCGTTCCCTGCTCAGTTTCCATGCCACCCACGCCCTGCTGGCCGAGGGCTGGGCCCGCGATGTCCGCCTGCAGGTGCGGGACGGCCGCATCACGGCAATCAGCAAGGGGCAGGCCGCGCAGGGCGGTGACACCCGCGTCGGCGTCCTGGTGCCGGGCCTGCCCAACCTGCACAGCCACGCGTTCCAGCGCGGCATGGCCGGCCTGACCGAGATCGGCGGCGGTGACGGCGACAGCTTCTGGAGCTGGCGCGAGCTGATGTACCGCTTCCTGGCCCATCTGCGCCCGGATGCGGTGCAGGCCATCGCCGCCCAGGCCTACATGGAAATGCTGGAAAGCGGCTTCACCCGGGTCGGCGAGTTCCATTACCTGCATCACGATGCCGATGGCCACGCCTATGCCAACCGTGCCGAGATGAGTGCACGGATTGCCGCCGCCGCCGACCAGACCGGTATCGGTCTGACCCTGCTGCCGGTGTTCTATGCGCATGCCGATTTCGGCGGGGCGCCGCCGAACCCCGCGCAGCGTCGCCTGATCGACGATGTAGACGGCTTCGCGCAGTTGCTGGATTCCGCCAAGCCGGCGTTGGCCGCGCTGCCTGATGCGGTGCTTGGCATCGCCCCGCACAGCCTGCGCGCGGTTACCGGCGAGGAACTGGGCGCGCTGCTGCCGCTCACCGACGGCCCGGTGCATATCCATATCGCCGAGCAGGTGCGCGAAGTCGAGGCCTGCCTGGCCTGGAGCGGCCAGCGGCCGGTGCAGTGGCTGTACAACCATGCGCCGGTGGATGCGCGCTGGTGCCTGGTGCATGCCACCCACATCACCGACGACGAGCGCGCGGCCATCGTGGCCAGCCGTGCCGTGGCCGGGTTGTGCCCGATCACCGAAGCCAACCTGGGCGACGGCCTGTTCCCGATGCAGGCCTTTGCGCGCGAGGGCGGGCGCTTCGGCATCGGCTCCGATTCCAATGTGCTGATCAACGCGGCCGAAGAGCTGCGCCTGCTCGAATACGGCCAGCGCCTGACCCTGCGCGGTCGCAACGTGCTGGCGCCGGATGCCACCCGCAGCACCGGTCGCTTCCTGTTCGAAGGTGCACTGCACGGTGGCGCACAGGCGCTGGGCGTGGCGGCTGGCCTGCAGGTGGGCGCCAGTGCCGATCTGGTCGAACTGGATGCCGCACACCCCGCGCTGCAGGCGCGACAGGATGACGCATGGCTTGACAGCTGGGTGTTCGCCGCACGTAATGGCGCGCTGCGATCGGTCTGGCGGCATGGCCGCCATTGCGTGGCCGAGGGCCGCCACCTGCAGCGCGAGGCGATCACCACCGCCTTCGCCGCCGCCCTGAAGGGCGTGCTGGGCTGATCGCCTCCGCCACCGGGATCCCATTACGTGAAGGCCAGCAAGTCCGCCACGCTCAACCAGCGTATCCGCAGCGATCTGGAAAGCCGCATCCTCAGTGGAGAGTGGGCGCCGGGCTTCCGTATTCCCTACGAGCACGAGCTGATGGAGCAGTACGGCTGCTCGCGGATGACGGTGAACAAGGTGCTGACCGCGCTGGCCGAGAGCGGCATGATCGAGCGCCGCCGTCGTGCGGGTTCGTTCGTAGCGCGGCAGCCGCCGCACCTGGAGCAGGTGGCGCTGGAAATTCCGGATATCGCGATGGAAGTCGGCTCGCGCGGCCACCAGTACGCGTACCGCCTGCTGCAGCGCGAGCTGCGCCTGGCCGACGCCGGCAATGCCGGTGAAGTGGAGCTGGCCGGCAGCGAGAAGCTGCTGGCGATGCGCTGCCTGCACCTGGCCGATGGCCGTCCGCTGGCGCTGGAGCACCGCCTGATCAGTCCGGTCGGCGTGCCCGAGGTACTGGAGGTCGACTTCAGCACCACCGCGCCGGGCAGCTGGCTGCTGCAGAATGTGTCGTGGACCCGTGCCCAGCACCGCATCAGCGCCTGGGGTGCGGACACCGCCACGGCCAGGCTGCTGGACGTGAAACCGGGCACCGCCTGCCTGGTGATCGAGCGCCTGACCTGGCGTGGCGATCAGCCGATCACCCGCGTGCGGCAGGTGTTCCTGGGGGATGCCTGGGACCTGGTTGCGCGCTTCGCGCCGGGCGCTCGCTAGGGATTCCATCCACGCATGGCGTGGATCTACTGGTCCGGTACGGCTGTCGTCTCGAACTCTGTTGGTGCGTGTGTACGATGTGTATCGTCCCTGCATGAAGAGCAGGGACCTCATCCGGGATCTTCAGGCGCCAGGTTGGACCTGTTGCAGGATTCGCGGATCCCATCATGTATTCGTGCACCCGCAGTGGCCTTACATCATCACCGTGCCTCACCCCAGAAAGGATCTGGGCAAGGGGCTGGTTCAGGCGTGGCGGAAGCTCGCAGGACTGACGTAGGAGGTCCCATGCGCTATCCAGTCTTGATTGAGGCCGGCGATGAACGCACCGCGTGGGGGGTCATCGTTCCCGATCTGCCGGGGTGCTTCTCGGCAGCCGACACGCTTGACGATGCGCTCAGCGCGGCCGAGGAGTCTGCGCTTGCCTGGATCGATGCGGCCCTGGATGAGGGGCGCTCGATTCCCAGTCCTTCTGCGCCACAGAAGATCGTCGCCGAGGCTCCCAGTGGTACGGCCTGGATTCTTGCCTACATCTGCATTGATCCATCTCTGCTGGACGACACCATCGAGCGGGTCAACATCAGCCTGCCGCGTCGCATCCTGGCCAGGCTGGATGCGCAGGCCAGGGCGGCCGGCGAATCCCGCTCCAGTTACATCGCCCATCTCGCAGCATTGGGCTGAGCAGGCGCCTTGTAGAGCCCAGCCCATGCTCGGCTGCTGTTCGCGCGTTGCGCGATGAGTCGAGCGTGGCTCGACTCTGCAAAGGCATCCACGCATGGCGTGGATCTACCAGAGATTCGTGTATCGGGATTCAGTAGATCCACGCCATGCGTGGATGTTGCCCCATCAATACGTGGCGCACTGCCGCCAGCGCACCGGCTCATCCACGCCGGGGCGGGCATTGAGCTGGATGCGCACGTTGCGCAGGGCGGGGTAGTGCAGCACTTCCTCGCAGACCTGCGGCCACACCGCGTCCAGTTCGCCGGTGCGGTTGATCGCCAGCGTCTGCCGGGTCAGCCAGACACCGCTGGCGATGCCGGGCTTGCCGGCCAGAGCGCGGGCCAGATCGGCCTGGAAGCGCTCCAGCGTGGCTGCATCCGGATTGGGATTGCTGCGCGCGTCGACCGCCGGGGCGACGGCAGCCGCGGGTGCAGGGGCGGCCGGGAGCACTGCCGCGGTGCCAGCAGGTTTCGCCGCAGGCGCCGTTGAAGGCGTCGCCACCACCGGCGCTGCAGCAACCGGCGCGGCCTCTTCCACACGCAGGCCCTGCAGGCCCAGGCCAACCAGCAGCCCCAGCGTTGCCGAACCCAGTGCGGCGATGGCGATGCGGCGCAGCGCTTCGTGCCGGGCGCTGGCGCGCACGCGCGCTTCGATGTCGCCGGGCAGGTAAGGCTGCAGCAATGGCCACAGGCGCGGGCCGTCCAGCACTTCAACCGCCTGCTTCTCGGCGGCGCTGCGGCCGTCGCGCTCGATGCGGCCTTCGGTCAGCAGCACGCCGCCCTTGGCCCCGGCCAGGCGCGCGGCCGCACCCAGCTCGTTCACTGCGGCGGTGCCGATGCGGTAGGCCAGGCCATGCTTGCACGACACCAGCCAGTGGTTGGGGCCATCGCTGAGCATGAAATCGCTGCTTGGTTCGCGGGCTTCTTCCGCCGGATCGATCAGTTCACGCAGGCCGCGCTGTTCGCGCAGCATGCGCTTGACCAGAACGGAGAATTCGCGCCAATGCATGCCCGCCAGGGCCTGCAGGCCGAGTTGCATCTCCTTCTGCCGCCGCTTGACCCACCACAGATAGATAACGGCCAGGAAACAGCTAAGCAGGGCCGACAGCAGGGCCAGGATCCAGGGGAGCATGCAGGAGTAGGGCGGAAGGGGCGAAAGCGGAGAACGACAGTGTAAAGGTCGCGGTGCCTGGCCGGGTCAGGATGTTCCTGACAGAAAGCGTGATGGAGCGCGCAGATCGGCGTACAGCGGGCACGAAAAACCCGCCAATCCTGAAGCCGTGAGGGGAGGGAACAAACGGCAGCCGAAGCGATTGGCGGGTTGCTCGCGATTGTCAATCAATTTTTATTGCATTGCAACAATCGTGGTCAGGGCACGCTGTCCGGTGACTGATGGCTGCCCGGAGCAGGGGCATCGGTGCCGGACGCGGCGCGGTTTTCCAGCTTGGCCAGGCGCGCGTGCAGGGCATCAATGCGCGCCTCCAGCGCGGTCACTTCGTCGGCGGTGGGTACATGCAGGCGCTTGAGTACGCCCTGCACCTGGTCATCGAAGGCCTTCTCGACCTTGTTCCAGGTGCCGGAGGCCTTCTCGCGGGCCTCGTCCAGCGAGGTCTCGACATTGTCACGCCAGCCCGGGCCCTGGTCGCCGTTGCGTTCACGGCGGCGGGCTTCCCAGGCTTCGCCTTCCTTCACCAGGCCGTCGAAGAAGCGGCTGCCCTCGGCCTGGGCGCGACCCAGCGCACCCAACCCGGCCAGCCAGACCTGCTGGGCCGAATCGCTCAGCTTGCGCGAGAAGCGCTCGGCCTGGTCACCGAAAGAGGTATCGTCGTTGCGGCGGTCGTCGTTCTCGTAGTGGTTCATCGCACTTCCCGTGGGAGTTGGGCCTGCCCCCGAGAGTAGCGCGCACCGGCGTTGCACGGCCGTGACGGCCGCCGCCGGGGTTCAGCCCAGCTTTTCCTTCAGCACACGCTGGATCTCGCCTTCGACCATGCCCTTCATCGCCGACAGCAGGAAGCCCAGCTTGGCGGTTACGCGCACCGCGCCCGGCTGCAGTTGGATCGCACCGTCCACG
Source organism: Stenotrophomonas sp. HMSC10F07 (assembly GCF_001807895.1). NCBI lineage: Bacteria > Pseudomonadati > Pseudomonadota > Gammaproteobacteria > Lysobacterales > Lysobacteraceae > Stenotrophomonas > Stenotrophomonas sp. HMSC10F07. The sequence goes on along the minus strand of NZ_KV791339.1, from coordinate 42,913 downwards.
CCGCTGCCGGAGAAGTTCAGTACGTCGGCGGTCCAGGACGACTTCAGGCCAAAGCGCTCGGACAGCTTGGCAGCGACCTGTTCGATCGCGGCGCGCGCCTGTGCATCGGGCAGGGCGTGGGCGTGGCGGACATCGATGGTGGACATGCAGGCTCCTGGCGCAGGGCGGGGATGGTCGAAGAGGGCAAGCATTGTGCGCATCAAGGGCCGCCGCGCCAAGCACTCATCGTGGGTTCTTCTTCGTTGGCGACCAACCTGCTAGGCTGCGCCGCGTGCAGAACCTGCTTGTTCACTTCAGTCAACAACAACAGCCCGACCAGCCCTTGCGGCCCGGGGTGCAGCGCATCGTGCGCCAGGCCAACGGCAGCGTGCGGCTCGGAGATCCTGGCCACGGCGCACTGCTGCTGGCCCAGTTCTGCATGGATGATCGCGGCCTCTGGCTGCAGGTCGGCAACGGCATCCGCGGCGTCCACGTCAACGGTCGCCCGGTACGCCGGATGGCCCTGCTGCGTGCAGGCGATGCGGTGTATGTGGATGGCGTGGAGATGGTCCTGCAGGGCGAGGTCGAAAGCCTGCTGCAGGCGCCTGCGCCGAAAGCCGAAGATGGCAGCGACGAGCAGCAGCGGCTGCTGCGCGGTGTCGGCGGTCTCCATCATGGCCGCAGCTTCACCCTGTCGCGGGCCCGCCTGATCGGGCGTGGCAACGAGGCCGACATCGCCATCGATGACCCGGCTTTTGCAGAGCAGCATGCCCGCGTGGAAGTGCACGGCGAACGCGTGCTGCTGCGCGATCTGGGCAGTGCCGACGGCACCCGCGTCAATGGCGTGGCCGTGCGCCATTGCTGGCTGCAGGCCGGCGACCAGGTGGTGTTCGATGGCCAGCACCGTTTCGTGCTGGAAGTGCCGCATGATCCGCGCCGACGGTCGTTGCCGGTCGAGGACGAGTCGGGCGAGGACGTGGAACAGGCGCCGGTGCTGCCGGCCGCGCCGCGCAGGGTGCGGCGCTGGCCGTGGCTGCTGGTCAGTGCGCTGCTGCTGGCCGCGCTGCTCAGCCTGCTGCTCTGGTTCGGCGCGCGCTGATCTGTATCCGCTGGGCCCGCCCTGGCAGGTGCCGACCTTGGTCGGCACGCTCCGTCGGCGGGCATGACGCCTGACGGCGTATGCCGACCAAGGTCGGCGACTACCGGTCCATGCGGACGGCCAATGGATTCCGATGAAACCAAATTTCCCTTGCCGCACAAGGCCGCAAGGCTGGTGCACTGCGGCATACTAGGGGTCTTGCCCCACAGGTGTGACATGACGCGCGCGTTCAACTTCAGTGCCGGCCCTGCGACCTTGCCGGAATCGGTCCTGCGCCAGGCGCAGGCGGAAATGCTGGACTGGCACGGGTCCGGCGCTTCGATCGTGGAAATGAGCCATCGCGGCGCGGAATTCATGTCCGTGGCCGCCGAGGCCGAGGCCGATCTGCGTCGCCTGCTCGATATCCCCGAAGACTATGCGGTGCTGTTCCTGTCCGGTGGTGCCACCACCCAGCAGGCGTTGATCCCGCTGAACTTCGCCGCCCCCGGCCAGCGTGCCGACTACGTGGTCAGTGGCCACTGGGGCAAGACCGCGGTCAGGCAGGCCGGTGTCTACGTGGACGTCAACATCGCCGCCAGCAGCGAGGCCAATGGCTATCGCACGCTGCCGCCGCGCGCCGACTGGCAGCTCTCGCCGGATGCCGCCTATGTGCACATCACCGCCAACGAGACCATCCACGGCGTCGAGTTCCGTGATGTGCCCGACACCGGCAACGTTCCGCTGATCGCCGACTTCAGCTCGTCCATCGCCAGCGAGCCGCTGGACGTGCGCCGCTACGGTGTGATCTATGCCGGCGCGCAGAAGAACCTGGGCCCGGTCGGCATCGCGGTGATGATCATCCGCCGCGACCTGCTCGAGCGCAGTGGCCAGCCACGCGCGGACATCTTCGATTACCGCTCGCATGTCGCCCGCGATTCGATGCTCAACACCCCGCCAACCTGGAACTGGTACCTGGCCGGCCTGGTGTTCAAGTGGATGCTGGCCGAGGGCGGCGTGGCCGAGTTCGCCAGGCGCAATGCCGCCAAGGCCGCGCTGGTGTACGGCGCCATCGACGGCTCCGGCGGCTTCTACCGCAATGAGGTTGTACACGCGGCCCGTTCGCGGATGAACATCCCGTTCTTCCTGCCAGATGCCGATCTCGATGCCCGCTTCGTGGCCGAGGCCAAGGCCGCTGGCCTGCTGGCGCTGAAGGGGCACAAGGTCGTCGGTGGCATCCGTGCCTCGCTGTACAACGCCATGCCGCTGGCCGGGGCCGAAGCGCTGGTCGCCTTCATGGCCGATTTCCAGCAGCGTCACGGCTGAGCAATGAACGGCGCGCACCGTCGGGTGCGTGCCCCGCAACAAGGAATTCCGATGGCAAGCAGCAAATCCAGCAAGAAGGCGCCGAAGAAGGCCGAACCGGCCAAGGACAGCGTGCCCACCAAGGCGAAGGGCAAGGCCAAGGCCATCTCGAACCCGGCACCCACCCTGGCGCCGCTGGCGCTGGCCGATGTGCGCTCGAAGATCGACCAGATCGACCGCGACATCCAGAGCCTGATCGCCGAGCGCGCGCGCTTCGCCCACCAGGTCGGCAAGGCCAAGGGCAAGCTCGCCGCCGCCGTCGACTACTACCGCCCCGAGCGAGAAGCGCAGGTGCTGCGCATGGTGGTGGACCGCAACGAAGGCCCGCTCAGCGATGAACTGCTGGTGCACGTCTACCGCGAGATCATGTCGGCCTGCCTGGCCCAGCAGGAGCCGCTGAAGATCGGTTACCTCGGCCCGGAAGGTACTTTCAGCCAGCAGGCCGTGCTCAAGCACTTCGGCCGCTCCGCGCTGGGCCTGCCGATGGCCAGCATCGAAGAGGTGTTCCAGGAAGTGGAAGCGGGCAACGCCGATTTCGGCGTGGTGCCGGTGGAGAATTCGGGGCAGGGCACCATCCAGATCACCCTGGACATGTTCCTGACCTCCAACCTGAAGATCTGCGGCGAAGTGGAACTGCGCGTGCAGCAGTACCTGATGTCGCGCAGCGGCCGCATCGAGGACATCGAGCGCATCTACGCGCATCCGCAGTCGTTCATGCAGACCTCGGCGTGGCTGCGCGCCAACCTGCCGAAGGCCGAGAAGATTCCGGTGTCGAGCAACGCCGAAGGCGCGCGCCGTGCGCGCAACGCCGACGACGCGGCGGCCATCGGCGGCGAAAGTGCCGGCCACGTCTACGGCCTGAAGAAGGTGGTCACCAAGCCGATCCAGAACGATGCCGACAACACCACCCGCTTCCTGGTGGTGGGCCGCAACATTTTCCCGACCTCCGGGCACGACCGCACCTCGGTGCTGGTGTTCATCCATGACAAGCCCGGTGCGCTGTTCGACGTGCTCAGCCCGTTCGCCCGCCACGGCATCAGCATGAACCGCATCGAGTCGCGGCCGTCACACCACGGCAAGTGGGAGTACGGTTTCTTCATCGACCTGGCCGGCCATATCGACGACGCGCCGATGCAGGCCGCGCTGGCCGAACTGGAAGCGCACTCGGCGCAGATCAAGGTGCTGGGCTCCTATCCGGTGGCCGTGCCCTGAGTGCTGCTGTGGCGGCAACAGCCGCCGCTCCCTGATGCATCGCCGGCGCTGCCGGTGTTTACGGAATGATCGAACGATGAGCAACGCGCAACACTGGATTGCCCGCAAGGGCCAGCCGCTGCAGGGCAGCCTGACCATCCCCGGCGACAAGTCGGTCTCGCACCGCTCGGTGATGTTTGCCGCGCTGGCCGATGGCACCTCGCACATCGAAGGCTTCCTGGAAGGCGAAGACACCCGCGCCACCGCGCGCATCTTCAGCCAGCTGGGGGTGCGCATCGAAACCCCCAGCCCGTCGCAGCGCATCGTGCATGGTGTGGGTATCGACGGCCTGAAAGCGCCGCAGGCACCGCTGGACTGCGGCAATGCCGGTACCGGCATGCGCCTGCTGGCGGGCCTGCTGGCAGGCCAGGCCTTCGACTGCACGCTGATCGGCGATGAATCGCTGTCCGGCCGCCCGATGCGCCGCGTGACCGGCCCGCTGTCGCAGATGGGCGCAAGGATCGATACCCAGGACGACGGCACACCGCCGCTGCACGTGCATGGTGGCCAAGCGCTGCACGGCATCGATTTCGCCTCGCCGGTGGCCAGTGCGCAGGTCAAGTCGGCGGTGCTGCTGGCCGGGCTGTATGCGCAGGGCGAAACCAGCGTGACCGAACCGCACCCGACCCGCGACTACACCGAGCGCATGTTGTCCGCATTCGGCGTGGACATCGCGTTTTCGCCGGGCAAGGCCCGCCTGCGCGGTGGCCAGCGCCTGCGCGCCACGGATATCGTGGTGCCCGCCGATTTCTCTTCGGCCGCGTTCTACCTGGTCGCCGCCAGCATCATTCCCGGTTCCGAGCTGCGCCTGAAGCAGGTCGGCCTGAATCCGCGTCGCACTGGCCTGCTGCATGCGCTGCGCCTGATGGGTGCGGACATCAGCGAAGAGAACCCGGCAGAACAGGGCGGTGAACCGGTGGCCGACCTGGTGGTGCGCTACGCCCCGCTGAAGGGCGCACGCATTCCGGAAGCGCTGGTGCCGGACATGATCGACGAGTTCCCGGCGCTGTTCGTGGCCGCCGCGGCCGCCGAGGGCCAGACCGTGGTGAGCGGTGCGGCCGAACTGCGAGTGAAGGAATCCGACCGCCTTGCGGCGATGGCCACCGGCCTGCGTGCGCTGGGCATGCAGGTGGACGAGACCGAAGACGGCGCCACCCTGCACGGGGGCGTGCGCCTGTGTAGCGGCACCATCGAAAGCCACGGTGACCACCGTATTGCCATGGCGTTTGCCATTGCCGGCCAGATCAGCGACGGCGAAGTGCGCATCAACGACATCGCCAACGTCGCCACCTCCTTCCCGGACTTCGACGGCCTGGCACGCAGCGCCGGCTTCAACCTGGCCTGATCGGCCGATCAGGTTTTCCGGTAGGTGCCAACCTCGGTCGGCACGCTCACATCGCCCGGTAGGCGCCGACCTCGGTCGGCGCGCTCACATCGCCCGGTAGGTGCCGACCTTGGTCGGCACGCTTCTCCGCATAAAAGGACGGAGGCCGAAGCCTCCGTCTAAACATCACGAACCCCTCGTCCGCGATCAACGCTGTCCGGTACGGAAATCCACCGGGACCCGCACCACACTGGCCACTGCACGGCCTTCATGCATCGCCGGCTGGAACTTCCAGTTCTGCACGGCGCTCAGCACCGCACGATCCAGGTCACGGCTGCGCTCGCCGCTGCGCGAAACAATCGCAGCATTGGTGACCTGGCCGCGGGTATCGACATTCAGGCTGGCGATCACGCTGCCCTGCACGCCATTGCGCAGCGCGGCAGCGGGGTAGGTCGGCTTGCTGTTGCCTGCCAGCGGGCGTGCCTCGCGATTGCGTACGGCAGGGGGGGCCTTGCGCTGGTTGCCGGCCGCTGCGGCCTGGCGGGCCGCAGGCTGTTGTACATCGGCGACCGGCGCCTGCTCGGGCGCGGGCAGCATGCGCTCGCCGACCGGTGCCGGCGCCACGTCTTCCTGGTTCGAGTGACGCAGCCAGAGCAGCGCGGCGGCAAACATCGCCACGATCAGCGCGATCCACATCCAGGGCGACGTGGGCTTGTGCTGTTCGCTGGCGTCCTGCTGCAGCTGCGGCGAATGAAGGTCTTCGTGGGTGGTGGCGGTCATCGCAAACTCCTTCCGTCAATGGACGACGGGGAGAGTGTTGCGCGGGCCAGTGGCGGGAAGTGTCAGCGTTGCGTCAACGCGACCGGCAGGGTTCAGTTTGCCTGCCGGGAAACGTTCAGTTACTGGGTCTTGAAGTCGAACGGCACTTCAATGCTGCCCGGTACGGCCTGGCCGTTGCTCTGCGCCGGGGTGAAGCGCCAGCGGCGCACCGCATCGGTCGCGGCACGGTCGAGCTCGCGTGAGCCGCTGCGCTGGATCACCGTGGCATTGTTCGGATAGCCGGTGGCATCCACATCCACGCGCACCACCACGCTGCCGGTCTCGCCGGCGCGTAGCGCGGCGGCCGGGTAGGCCGGTGGAGGCGACTGGCCGGCAATCGGCATCGGCTGGCTGTTGCCTGTGGCAGCCGGCGCCGGGGCCGGTGCGACCGGGGCCGCTTCAGCGACGGGCGCCGGCGGTGGCGGCGGGGTTTCGACCAGCTTCGGGGCTTCCTCCTCGACCGGGGCCGGCTTGGCATCGGGCATGTCGCTGGAACCGGCGGCCGCAGCCAGCGGTTCGGGCAGCGGTTCCACCTGCGCCGTCTCCTGCGGGGTCTGTGCGGCCGGGTCGGCGCGGAAGAATTCCTTGTCGCGACCGGTGAACCAGACCAGCACGAACAGCAGCACGCCCACGCCGAAGGCGATGCCCGCGATCTTCAGGGCGTTGCGCGGGATATGCACGGTAAACGACTTGGCGGACGACGAGCGGGGTGCAGACATGGACCGGACCAGTACGGAATGCCCCGATTCTGCCACGGCGGGAATGAACCGGGCGGCAGAAATCCGTATAACAAGCGATAATCCCATCCCTGATACCCACCACGACACCTGCCATGCTTGATCCAGCCCTGCTCCGCCACCAGCCCGCCGACCTCGCCGAACGCCTGCGCACCAGCCGCGGCTTCGAGCTCGACGTGTCTGCCCTGGAGTCCCTGGAGGCCGATCGCAAGCGCATCCAGGTGCGTACCCAGGAGCTGCAGAGCCTGCGCAACAGCCGTTCCAAGGCCATCGGCCAGGCCAAGGCCAAGGGCGAGGACGTGTCGGCCATCATGGCCGAGGTCGCTGCATTCGCCGACGAGCTGAAGGCCTCGGAAGTGGCGCTGGACGAGCTGCGCGAGAAGATCGAAGCGATCTCTATGGGGATCCCGAACCTGCCGGCCGATGACGTGCCGGCCGGTGCCGACGAGAACGACAACGTCGAGCAGGCGCGCTGGGGTACCCCGCGCCAGTTCGACTTCAAGGTGCTCGACCACGTTGAGCTGGGTGCGCGCAACAAGTGGCTCGATGGCGAGACCGCGGCCAAGCTGTCCGGCTCGCGCTTCACCGTGCTGCGCGGCCCGCTGGCTCGCCTGCACCGCGCCCTGGCCCAGTTCATGCTCGACCTGCACAGCGGCGAGCATGAGTACCAGGAAACCAACGTACCGGTGATCGTCAACGCCGACAGCCTGTACGGTACCGGCCAGCTGCCCAAGTTCGAAGAGGACATGTTCATCACCCAATTGGGTGAGCAGAAGCGTTACCTGATCTCGACCTCGGAAATCTCGCTGACCAACATCGCCCGCGACGAGATCCTCGACGCCGAGCGCCTGCCGCTGCGCATGACCGCGCATTCGCTGTGCTTCCGTTCCGAAGCCGGCAGCGGCGGCCGCGACGTGCGCGGCATGATCCGCCAGCACCAGTTCGAGAAGGTCGAGCTGGTCTCGATCAGCCGCCCGGAAGACAGCGACGCCGAGCACCAGCGCATGACCCGCTGTGCCGAAGTGGTGCTGGAAAAGCTGGGCCTGCCGTACCGCAAGGTGCTGCTGTGCACCGGCGACATGGGCTTCTCAGCGGTGAAGACCTACGATCTGGAAGTCTGGCTGCCGTCGCAGGAGACTTACCGCGAGATCTCCTCGTGCTCGAACTGTGGCGACTTCCAGGCCCGCCGCATGCAGGCGCGCTGGCGCAACCCGGCCACCGGCAAGCCTGAGCTGGTGCATACCCTGAACGGCTCGGGCGTGGCGGTTGGCCGCGCGATGATCGCAGTGATGGAGAACTACCAGAACGCCGACGGCAGCATCACCGTGCCGGAGGCCCTGCGCCCGTACATGGGCGGCCTGGAAACCATCGCCTGACAGCCGGCGCTTTGCACCGCCGCCCGAGCGTAGGCCCGGGCGCTACAGATCCATGTAGAGCCGAGCCTATGCTCGGCTGCTTTTGCCCATCGCGGGCCGCATTGACTATCGGCGCTCGGCGCCGCCGCCCGAGCATGGGCTCGGGCCCTACTGGGTTTCTGTTGCCCGCAGCTTCTCCAGCGGTACCCATCCCGGTTCGCCGGTTTCCGGTACGCACCACGCCCAACCATTGAGCGTGCGCATTCCTCGCAGCAGATGCCCGGGATCCACATCCAGCTCCCGCGCGCAGTAATCCTCGGTGGCAAACGCGCCACCCTGCGCATCGCGGCCGATCACCGGCGCCGGCACGAAGCCGGGCTGCTGCCCCTCGGCCTCGCACAGGAACCAGTCGTCCCAGCCCTCCGGGCCTTCATAGCGTTCGCCCACTACCAGCGCCTGGCCGCGGCGCAGGGTGATCGGGTGCGGAAATTCGCTGCGGTGCGCAGCGGTCACGATGTAGTTCATGCCCCCAGCCTAGCGCGTCGCAAAAGAAGACGGCCCCGCACAGCGGGGCCGCCAGGGTGGGCCGGGATGGGGGAGGGGATCCCGGCCCGCGTTCAGCGCCCAGACGAGGAGAGAGGGGCGCCGAACGTTGGAACGCGTTACGCGGCGACGGCTTCGGCCGCTTCGTGCGACGGAAGTGCCGCCAGCGCACCGGCAATGGCGTCTTCACGGTGCTGCGGCGAATAGGCGATGCCCTCGGCGCGCACGAATTCGACCTCGTTGATGCCCATGAAGGCGAACACCTGGCGCAGGAACGGCTCCTGGAAGTCGGCCGGCGAGTCGGTATAGATGCCGCCACGGCTGCTGGCGATGATCACCCGCTTGCCACCGGCCAGGCCCACCGGGCCGTTCTCGGTGTACTTGAAGGTGCGGCCGGCCACGGCCACGCGGTCGATCCAGGCCTTCAGCGTGGACGGAATGCTGAAGTTGTACATCGGCGCGCCGATCACCACGATGTCGGCGTCCAGGAACTGCTGCATCACCTGTTCAGCATCGGTCGCCTCGGCCGCGTCGGTCTTGGCCAGCGAGCTGCTGCGCAGATGCGGTACCGGATTGGCGTCAAGATCGCGATAATCGACCTGCAGGTCATCGATCTGGCTGGCGAAGCGGGCGACCACAGCGGCCGACAGCTGGCGCGAGACGGAGTTGTCGCCAAGCACGCTGGCGTCGAGATGCAGAAGCTTCATGGCAGTCACCTGTGTTCTGGGAGGAAGGGGCGGGGTGGCCCCGCCGACGGAGAGAACGATAGGTTGTTGCAAAGGCGGAATAAAGGTGGTTGAATGCCACGTATTGTTCTAGATATGGAACTCGGGTATGCATGACCTGAATGACCTGTACTACTTCGCGATGGTGGTCGACCACGGCGGATTCGCCGCCGCCGAGCGCGCACTGGGTATTCCCAAGTCGCGCCTGAGCCGCCGCATCAGCCAGCTGGAAACCGACCTGGGCGTACGCCTGCTGCAGCGCTCCACGCGCCGTTTCGCGGTCACCGATGTCGGCACCAGCGTGCACCGCCATGCGCAGACGATGCTGGCCGAGGCCCAGGCCGCACGCGAAGTGGTGGACCGCCTCAGCGCGGAGCCGCGCGGCGTGGTGCGCGCCAGCGTGCCGGTGTCACTGGCGCAGATGCAGCTTCCCAAGCTGCTGCCCAAGTTCCTTGAGCAGTACCCGAAGGTGCGGCTGCAGCTGAACATCAGCAATCGCCGCGTGGATATCATCAATGAAGGCTACGACGTCGCCCTGCGCGTGCGTTCACGCCTGGACGACGACGGCAGCCTGGTGATGCGCAGCTTCGGCCAGGTGCAGGAATTGCTGGTGGCCAGCCCGAAGTACCTGGACCGCGCCGGACGCCCCAAGGACCCGGAAGAGCTCACCCAGCACGTCACCCTCAGCATCAGCGAAGACGAAGCACGCCAGCGCTGGGAACTGCATGGCCCGGAAGGCGAAGTGCGCCGGGTCGACTTGCAGCCGCGCGTGGCCGGTTTCGACTTCCCGCTGCTGCAGAGCATGGTGAAGGACGGTTTCGGCATCACCATGCTGCCGGAGACGGTGTGCGCCGACGCCGTGCGCAACGGCGAGTTGGAAGTGGTGCTGCCGGACTGGTCGCTGCCGCAGGGCGTGTGCCACGCCGTGTTCGCTTCGCGCCGCGGCCTGCTGCCGGCGGTGCGCGTGTTCATCGACTTCCTGGCCGAGCACCTGCCGCCGCAGCTGGAGGCCTCGCGCCTGGATTGCGGTGGCGCCTGTGAAAAGGCCAAGGAGCGGATCAAGGCCAGTGCGCTGGGTGCGCTGGCGGTGGATGCCGGCTGAGAGCGCTGAACGGTAGCGCCGGGCCATGCCCGGCGTTGCTGTTTTCCGATGCCGATCAGTTCCGGCCGAACAGCCGGTCCCAGAAGCTGCGGCGTCGCGCTGCGGCCGGTGGCGGTTCGGCTGCAACGACGGGCGCTTCCAGCACCGCCATCAGTTCCGCGCTGCGCGGCTTCTTCAGGAAGCGCGCATAGTCCAGATAGCCGGTCACCTTGCTCATGTGCAGGCGTTCGGGCATTGCCGGCAATGCGCCGCCCTGCAACAGCACCCGCAATGCCTGCGGGCGGTCCAGGCGGATCGCCTCGTACAGGGCGGTGCCGCCGCAGCCCGGTTCGATCTGGTTGGCGCGTTGCGGCGCATCCTTCAGCAGGTCCTGCAATGCCTCCGCGTCGTCTCCTTCTACCGCAGCCACCAGCCGCGCCAGCGCCTCGGCTTCCGCAGGGGGCAGGTTGTCGCGATAGGCCTGGTCGGCAATCTCGCGCTCGTCGCGCCCATCGCCGCCCTGGATGCACAGGAAATCGGTGACCAGGGCGACCGGAATGCCGGACGTATCCAGCCCCCAGTAGCTGGGATAGGCACCGTCGCCCCAGCCGCTGGTGAAGACCACCAGGCCGTGCGGCGAGTTCTCCCCCCAGGGGCGGTATTCGACGCCTTCGTCCAGGCCATCGTGGTCGATCAGTGCATCCGACCATTCACTCTCTTCCTCGCCATCGGCCTGTTCGATCAGGGCCAGCAGCGCCTGCTGGGTGTCGGTGTCCATGAAACAACCGATGCCAGCGTCGACCGGATAGCCGATGAAGCTGTCCTCATCCAGGCCGGTCAGGTCCTGGGTGGTCCAGCGCGCCATCTGCCAGTGCAGGGCGGTCGCGGTAAGAGCTTCGCGGGGCTTGAACCAGACCACGGCCAGGGCCGGGCGGCCGCTGTGCACGATGATTTCGACCGGGTGCCGGCCCAGCGGGGCGGTGTAGTCGGCCAGCGCAGGCGCCTCGGCCTGGACCAGCGGATCGCACACCACCAGCTGCCCGCTGCTGACCGGCAGGTGCCCCGCGAAGGTGCGGTGCAGGGCCACAACGGCCAGCTGTGTATCGTCCAGCAGGCAGGTGCGCAGGTTGGCCAGATCGAGATGGGCCATGGCGGCTCCGAGTGCGGTGAAGGCTCCCACCGTGCCGGATGCGAAGGGCAGGGGCAAGGTGGTCTTGGGCAAATGCCCTTCACGTGCGAGAATACGTCGCTGCCCGGGCGACCGGGACCCGATTGGAGAGATGGCCGAGCGGTTTAAGGCACCGGTCTTGAAAACCGGCGAAGGGTTAAACCTTCCGTGGGTTCGAATCCCACTCTCTCCGCCAGTCTTTGCAAAAAGCTCCTGGAAATAGGGGCTTTTTCGCTTCTACAGCCTTAGCTGCCCGCCCGCTTACCCTTCCACCTGCAAAGGTCGATTCTGCGCGATCTGCTGCCGAACCCAGCCTTGCACCCCCGGATTGTATCCAGAGGAAGTTGTCGCCTCGGCCAACAACAGGCGCAGCGCAATCTTCTCCCTGCAGCGACGGAGGCCGCGCCGAACCTTCTGCTCTACGAATTGACCGTCTGACGAAACAGGGCACCGCCCGAGCGTCGGCAAGCATCCGGGCAGTGCCCCAACACAGGTGATCTCAGCACCTGACATGGCCGTCGCCCCTCGCCAGAGCGTCGGGATTGTCGTCAGGGCCTACGGTAATGGGGAACAGCAAGTGTCTACTCTACGTTGGGTTGCTCAGCTGCTGCGCCTGTACGTACCAACGAATACTCATCTGAATGTGGATTCAGGGAGACTGCACAGCGCTGAGGGAACCTCTACCAGTAGCACACCGCTGTGGTATGCATCCTTCCATCGACGTGTTCACAGTTCGGGCATCACTTATCAGACACGCCACTTGCGCTGTGTGTGTACCTTCGAATGGTGAGCTATATGGCTCGGTCACCGACGTTGTACATCTTCCATCATCGATGGAGAGAGTTGCCTTCATGTCTCCCGCGACTACACTCTTAAAAGCAACAGCGCCAGTGGATGTGAAATTTTTCGCTACAGGATAGTACCCGTCGGGGGCGACAGCGTACAGATAGTCCGAGCTCCTGGCGGAGATTGGAGCATTGCTCGAAGAGGGGGCATCAGCTTTGCTGTTTGTGCAGGACCAACTCCACACTGCCTCTCCGGAGATTGTGGTTGCCCCTCTTGAGGGGACAGAGTCTTTTGCTTCACACAGGGCCTGGTGATAGATCTTGGTTGCTTGACTTTGGTCGTCAAACCGATAGACAAGCCCACCCTTTCCATCTCTGAACAGACGTTGCTCAACCATCACCGTACCGCCTTGGAAATCGGACGTCGGGATGGTTCGAACGATCCACTTCTTTCCATCGGAAGATTCAAGCTGGCGTTCATGAATCGCCGATCTTTCACTGGCAATCGGATTGGCGGCCGCTAGTCCTGGCGCGACCGCAACGAGAATGGCGAGGGCGATCAAGGCCTTTCCAATCGGCTTCGATGATTTCTTTACAGTGTCCATACTTTTCCCTTGTTCGATTTGGCGCATCAGTCGAGCTGTTTTCGCATCTGGCCAGTGACCTCCTGGACTCAAATGCCGAGAGACTTGGAGACACTGCCTACACCATATGCGATGCAGGGCTCGCTTGTGCGAGGTTGCTCGCATTCTGTGAGATTGGTTGGCATTTTAACTTTCCCGCGCTGATCGTAATCTTCGCTGGGTGGTGCCTATATTCTTGGGCCTGGTTTCATGGCGATACTGGGAGACAGCCGGCTGGGTGCGGTCACTCTCATCGCCATGCGCGAATGCCCAGGGAGAGGCATTTGTGTTTCTGACAGACTACGACCCCTGGATACTTGAACTGCTGGCTCGCTGGTGAGGTCACGTGTTCACCCACGACGCCCACCCTTTGGCTTGTTATGGCACAACGGGTAACTCGAGCACGACCGGAACGCCCCGTGCGGCCCATTGCGGTCCACGAACACGCCCACCTTGCACACCGGGCAGCGCTCTTCGTGGATGGCCGCGCCTGAAATCGCGGTCACTTCCACTGCCCCGTCCTCCACCAGCTCATCCAGGAACGGCGAGTGCCTGCCCTGCACGGTGAACATCGCAACCGATCGTCGCGCACGCGTCAGCGCGACATAGAACAGGCGTCGTTCTTCGCTCAGCGGATAGGTATCACCATCCGGCATCGCCAGCGAAAGCACCGGGTCATCGGCGCGCAGGCTCGGGAAGCTGCGGTTGATCATGCCCGGCAGGATCACGTAGTCCGCCTCGCGCCCCTTCGATCGATGTGCGGTCAGGAACTCGACGTCCATCGTGCTGCCAAAGGCCGTCTTCCAATCCGAAGGCACCGCGCCGCGGTCCGCGCGGTAGCGCCCCAGAACAAAGACCGTCACGCGCCCGTTGCGGCCCTGCGCCACCGCGCCTGACAATAGTTGCTGGTGCAGTTTCGACAGGTATTGGCGAACGCCATCCTGCACCTCCTCACGCCGGTTCATCTGGAACGCCTGCAGCACCGGGCCCATTGCCGGCGCAGCAGAGCGGACCTTCTTGGCGATCTGCGCGGGGTTGCGGCTGATGAAGCGGCTGGAAACATCACACAGTGCCTGCGGGCATCGGAATGTCTGCTCCAGTTTCAGCACCTGGCCATGCCCCATCCAATCACGGAATCCGGTCATCACCGAAACGTCGGCGCCAGCGAAGCGGTTGATCGACTGCCAGTCATCGCCCACCGCAAACAGATAGCGGCCCGGTTGGCTGACCAGCGCACGGCAGAGGCGCGCACGGGCGCGCGAGGCATCCTGGAATTCGTCGGCCATCACCAGATCGTAGGGTGATTCATAGTGGCCCTGTTCCAGCAGCCCGGCGGCCATGTTGAGCATGTCCTCGAAGTCGATGCTGCGCTCGTCAGCCAGCGCGTTGTCCCAGGCCTGGAAAACCGGCCCGGCGATCTCCAGGAAGCGCCGGTAGCGTTCCTTGAACTGATCCTCGGGCATCTGCCGCAGGCGCGCCGCCATGTCATCCAGCGTCAGGCAGTTGCTCTTGGCATGCGCAATGAAGGTGCGCATCAGGCCGATCAGGTCTGCATCCGGCATCGGCTTGGCGCCCGGGTCAGGCAGCTCGCGGTCCGGGTGCGGGTCGAGTTCGACACCAGACGCACCCAGCCGCTCGGCAAGATGCTGCAGGGCCTGTCCACTGCGCAGGCCGAACGACGTCGTTTCGACCAGGGCGGTGCCGCGTGCCGCATGCTGCTGCCGCTTCCAGTGCATCCCTTCGCTGTAGTTGGCAAAGTGCTTCGGCGGCTGGCCATCGGCATCCAGCGCAAAGTGCTCGTGATACAGCCGGGCGTCCGGATAGTAGAAGTCCGGACGATACTGGCGGTGGGTATCCGTCGCGGTATCGAACTCGTAGCGCCGCTCGTAGTCGTACGCCACGCCGTTGTAGAACAGCCAGTCGGCGATGACGCACTCTTCCAGGCTCTTCACCCGCTCACCCTGCAGGGTACGTATGTAGGGTGTGCCATCGCGGTCGTAACCATCGGCCATCATGTCGGCACCCAACGGCGGCAGATCGCGTCCGAACACCAGGCGGAACATGTCCCACTGGGTGCGGAAGTGGGTCGAACGGTCCTTCAGGTCGTCCACCAGTTCGGCCAGCTTGTTGAAGCCCAGCGTTGCGTCGACCGCCCATTCCGGGATATCGGGCTTGCGCCCTGTGGCCTTGGCGATGAGGGACAGGCCCAGGGCGTGGAAGGTCCGGGCTTCCACCACGGTGTCGCCCATGCCGAGCCGGCCGAAGCATCGCTGCGCGCGCTCTTCCAGCTCCTGAGCGGCGTCCTTGTTGAAGGCGAGCATCACAATCCGTTCGGGCTGGACAAAGCCGCGATCGATGGCATAAGCGGCCTTGGCAACCATCGTGGAGGTCTTGCCAGAGCCGGCCGCGGCCACGACCTGCACCCGGTTGTCGAAGCAGATGACCGCGCGGGCCTGCTCCTCGGTCAGCGGCCTGCTCTCGACCCGGTCCAGGAAGGGCTTGGCCAGACCCAGTTCACGGGTCGCCATTGCCTCATTGGCGTCCGCCCACATGGCGGGCCAATCCAGCTGCCAGTCGTGCAGTGCATCCAGTGCCATGCGGTGGCGGTCCGAGTGCAGGTCGTCATGCACCTCCTCGTCGAGGAACAGCTGCTCCAGCTCGGCTGACGGGAGGGGCAGGGACGGGCGCTCGGCCAGCAACGCCTGCTGCTGTTCGTACGTGATCCAGCGGCGGCCGGTGGTGCCTCGGTCGGTAAGCGCATCTGCCTCGGCCAGCCACGCCTGGATCTGCGCCAGAACGTGCTCAAACAGTGCCTTGCGCCCTCGTCTGGAGCGCGCGAAAAGCACGTGCTGAACGGCAGCGGCAAGCCGGGAGCCCTGGCTGTTCGG
Organism: Stenotrophomonas sp. HMSC10F07; assembly: GCF_001807895.1. Classification (NCBI taxonomy): domain Bacteria; kingdom Pseudomonadati; phylum Pseudomonadota; class Gammaproteobacteria; order Lysobacterales; family Lysobacteraceae; genus Stenotrophomonas; species Stenotrophomonas sp. HMSC10F07. The sequence continues at coordinate 27,195 of NZ_KV791339.1, read as the reverse complement.
CAGCCCATCCACGGACAGTGCTTCGCCGCGCTCGGTCGTCAGTTCGACCCTGGACCAGAGCACGCCGCGAACGACCCGCACGCTGTGTTCGTTCGCTACATGCTGGCGATACTGCCCGCCGTCGATCAACAGTGCGACCTGTTCGCCATCCAGCCGCAACTGCCAGTCCGGCGAGCGGGTCACACGCTGGCCCCAGACCGAGGGGCGCCATTCCATAGACATCCAGATACTGCCTTGCGTACGTCACCGGGCGTAAAGCGCCCTTGCCGCCCCATGATAAGGCGGCTTGGCGTGGCACGCTGCGTTTTCCGGTCAGTCGCGCGCGTGAGCCAGCGATGGCATTGCACCCTCGCCAGCGCGACAGGCGTCAGGCGTTCACATCCACGACGATGCGGCCGCGCACCTTGCCGGGGATGATCTGCTCATAGACGTCCAGCACCTCGGCGAGGCCGATCTGCTGCACGGTGCTTTCCAGCTTTTGCGGGTCCAGGTCGGTCGCAAGCCGATCCCAGGCGCGCTGGCGAACCTCTTGTGGAGCATTCACCGAATCCACGCCGGCCAGGGTCACGTTGCGCAGAATGAAGGGCAATACCGAGCCGTGCAGAGCGTCGCTCTGCGCCAGGCCGCACGCGGCCACGGCACCGCGATACTTCGTCTCGGCGATGGCGTTGACCAGGGTAGGGCCGCCGGCCACATCCACCACACCGGCCCAGCGTTCGGCGCTCACGGGCCGGTTGCGCGGTTCCGAAAGCTGCGCGCGGTCGATGATTTCGCTCGCACCCAGGTTGTGCAGATACTCAGCATGCTCCGGGCGCCCGGTAGCGGCCACCACGCGGTAACCCAGCTTCGAGAGGATTGCCACCGCGATCGAGCCGACGCCACCGTTGGCGCCGGTGACCAGCACATCGCCCTGTGCAGGCGTCACCCCGGCATGTTCCAGGGCCAGCACGCACAGCATGGCGGTATAGCCTGCGGTACCGATTGCCATGGCGTCGCGGGTGCTCAGGTTGCCGGGAATCCGGTTGAGCCATTCGCCTCGCACCCGGGCGCGCTGGGCCAGGCCGCCGTGGTGGCCCATGCTCAGGTCCCAGCCATTGAGCACGACGCGGTCGCCTGGCTTGAAGTCGGTCCTGCTGGATTCCAGTACCACGCCTGCCAGATCGATGCCGGGAATGAGCGGGAATGTCCGGATGATCGGACTCTTGCCGGTGAGCGCAAGCGCATCCTTGTAGTTGAGCGTGGAGTACTCGACCTGCACCAGGACGTCGCCGTCCATCAGGTCGGCCTCGTCGAAATCGACCAGCTCGGTCGAGAGCTGGTTGTTCGTCTTGCGGGTCAGCAGTGCTTTGAACGTCATGGATGGCCTCACATTCATGGGATGGGGCCATGCTAGGCTCGCGCCTCTATCGCAACAAGAACGACGATTTTCCGTAGGTACTATGGTTTTCCGGAGTATGCATGCGTAGCAAACGGTGGGACGGCAAGAGCGGTTGCGCGGTGGAAGTCACGCTGTCGGTGATCGGCGGCGTGTGGAAGCCGATCATTCTTTTTCACCTGATGACCGGCAAGCGACGTTTCATGGAACTGACCCGGCGAGTGCCCAATGCCACCCAGGCCATGCTGACCAGCCAGTTGCGTGAACTGGAAGCCGATGGCGTGGTGATCCGCCACGTGTATCCGGAAGTGCCGCCGAAAGTGGAATACGAGCTGTCCGAGTTCGGCCGCACGCTGGTGCCGGTGCTGCTTGCCATGCGCGAGTGGGGTGAAACCTATCGTGGCTATCAGAGCACCCAAGGCGATAGCTGAAAGCTGAGCGGCGTTGCGCTTGCCGCATGTGGGTTTCGCGAATGCCTACAGCCATCGGCGGGTCTTTGGCACCGCGAGCGCGCATGTCGTATACGGCTGGCCAGGGCGTCCGGAAAGTACGCGTCGATGGTAGTCGCCTGCTGGCGAAGAACGCCAGTCAATGGACAACTCGACATCCACTGACGCAACCAACGTAGCGACGTGATCGATCAGGATTTCCCTGCTTTCCACCGCCGGTTCAGGGCGGTAACCATGGCCGCGCCAGGGCATTCGCCGTGGCCGGGATTGGCGTCCCGAACGTACATGATGCGCGGCGTCACGGTTGCAGCCAGAGTTGCCACCGTGACAATGCATCGCCTGCCAGTTCATGGCGGACGGTGCGTGGGGATCTCTCGATCCGCCGGCTTCTTGCATCATGTATCCGGCACGCCAACCCGCACCGTCCGCCACCTTGCATCTGCAGGTGGCCACATCGTGAGGTTGCCGTCATGCCCGAACGTCTTCCCGATCATCCCCGCCTGCATGCGCTGCTGGGAGCCGCTGTACTTGATCTTCCCGCTGCCTTGGCCGATACGCTGGAGAACGCGCTCCGCGAATCCTCCGATCTCGTCACGCCATCGGCATTCTTTGCACACCTGAAAGGCTACGGCAGGAACCTGCGCGCCGATGGCGAGGTCTGGAGTGAAATGCGCCTGAGCCCCGGCCGCGCCTTCGACATGGCCCTGGCGACCCGCAGCGCGTCGGGCATCACGGCGTTGACCGCGGTGCTGCACGCCGCGCATGTGGCACGGGAGAGCGACGATCCCGCCTGCTATCCGTCCGCGGCGCTGGTCGAGGGCCTGTTCAACGCCTGCCAGGTGCTGTCACTGCAGGTGGAGCGCTGCCTGGTTCCATGAAGGGCTGCGATGCGGTTCCTGTTCCGTTGACGCCCGGTTCCTTATAGTGGCGCTGGAACCCTGCAATGGAATGCCCATGCACGTGATGTCCCCCGGCCGTTGCCTGACGCTTGCACTTTCCGTCGCGGTGAGTGCCGGCGCGTGTGCGCGGCCGCCGTCCACCGAACACGAAAGGAATCCCGCCATGTCCGGCGCAACGCAGACCGGCCGCACGATCAACGGTCACACCTATACCGATGCCCCCGTGGACGTGAAGCTAGGGCCGAACACCTTCCGCATCCCGGCCAACTACCTGGACAGCCAGATCGCACCGTGGCCCGGCGAGGGCGTGACGCTGGTCATCGAATGGCCGGACATGACACCGACGGCGCCGGGTGCCCGGGCGAGTCCGCGTACGAATGATTTCCGGAAGGAAATTGCTGTGGCGATCGACTACATCGATCGTGCGCCAATCGAGACATCATTGGAGCGATTGTCCTCCAACCAGGCATCCACCGAGGAAGGATCGGTGGAGCGAGGGGATCCTCGGGATCGGCTCGATCTGCGTATTGCGCGGCCCGCCGTCATGGGACTGACGCCTTACGCCATCGATGAAACGAGGATGGGGATTTTCTCGAAGGAATACGAGGCACGCTATGGAAAACCGCCCACGCGTAATCCTGCCTATGAAGATGATTGGTACATCGCGCGCGCTCCAAACGGCAGTCTGACCACATTCATCAAATGCGAAAGCACGGCGTTTCGGGGGGATGGCGTTCGCCTGCAGGGCGATCAGGTCATCAGTGAGCAAGGGCAAGCCGCTGCGGGGTGCTTCCACTATTTCTCGGATGTGGAGAACAAGCTCTCCATCTCGCTGAACTACAAGCGGGCCTTCCTGGCGGACTGGAAGCGGATGGAAGATGCGGTGCGGGATATTCTCGCGCGCTCCCGAGTCCGGAAGTGAGTGCATTCAGGAGCAGGCGATGGGCGGATTGACGCAAGAAAATCTCAAGATTCTGGCCAGCTATGCCAAGGCTGGAAACCGCGAGTTGTACTGGAACTATCTGTCGCAGCTGCCAGATGCGGATGGCTATGGCACGCTTGCGCTGGGCGTCGTTCGCAACGACAGCTTGCCAGGCCGCGTTGCGAACAGCTACGCACAGGAATATGCCCGGAATCAGGAAGGCAAGGGCTCCGGCTTTCCCGACGCGCAGCTGAGCGAGCGCCAATGGGAGATGTTTGGGCAGACGCTTCTGCGCCAGGACCTGGAGCGACGCCTGTTCTGGATGGAGCAGGGGCGTCCCGAATTTGCACTGAATCTTCCCGGCAAGGATGTAATGCTGGCTCACGACCGCGCATTTGAACGGCATGAACTCGATCCCAACTGCTGGACGCCGCGCGTGTTGCTGCAGGCGGCTGAGCAGAAGAGCGGCCCCGAGAAGCTGGAACAGATCTGGACCAACATGCTCAACAACGACTATGCCGGAGGCCCGCGCGTAGGCAACACCAGCGTCGATGCCATCAGCCAGATGGGATGGGCGAAGGGCGGGCAGTACCTGACCCGGTTGAGCGTGCTGGAAGCCACCCAGGCACTGGAAGGGCGCTCAGCAGTCGATCCGAACGTCATCGGTGGCAACAGCTACTACGCGATGTACTTCGAAGCGGACAGGAAATGGGCCAGTGTCAGCGCGGGTGGTGGCCACATGTCGATGCGTGAGATCACCGATCCGGCCCGCATCGCCGAGCTCAACGACGCGCGCGAGGTTCGTCTGGAGCGCCAGGAAAAACGCACCCAGTTCCACCCGGACGACCCGTACCGGACCATCACCCGCAGCCCGCTGACCGCAGCCGTGGACGACGTGCCGGATTTCTCGCAGGCACCGACCCGCCTGGCCGACATTGGTCCGGGCCACCGCGACTACGCACTGATGCAACAGGTGCGCGAAGGCGTGGCCGCGATCGACGCCCGCGCCGGGCGTACCCACGACGAGAACAGCGAGCGCCTTGTGGCGAGCGTGATGGCATTGGCCCGTCGCAACCAGCTTGAACGGGCCGACCATGTGCTGCTGAGCGCGCAGACCGCCGAGCATCCGGTCAGCCGCAACGTGTTCGTGGTGCAGGGCGAGATGAGCGATCCCGCGCATCTGCGAGCGGTCATGCCTACGGACACGGCAGTGCAGACGCCGGTCGAACACTCGCTGCGGCAGATCGAGGCCGCCAGCCTGGAACGACAGCAGGCGGCCATGCAGCGCCAGCAGGACAACGACGTCCACGCGCGTGACAACCCTGCGATGCGGATGGGCTGAGGTCACGTAGCAGAGCCGAGCGGGCGCCCGGCTCTGCTGGAAGGCCTTCTCAGAAGCTGTAAGCCGCCTGCACATACACCCGCCGCGGCTCGCCCGGGAAATGCCCGTTGCGCTCGATGAAGCCGCTGGCCGCGTACACCTTGTCGAACAGGTTCTTGACGTTGGCCTGGAACTGCCACTGCTTCCACGTGGTCTTCCAGCTCATGTCGAATACCGTGTATGCCTTGACCGCCTGCCCATCCAGGCTGACACGCTCGCCCACATGGTCGGCGCCGAAGCCGATGGCCGAGTTGATCGACGGCAGGTCGTAGCGCGTCCACACGCCGAGCTTGTTGCGTGGCGCATTGGCGAAGCGGTCGCCGGAGGCATTGGTGATGCCGTTCGGTCCGGCATCCTTCACCCGTGCATCGTTGTAGGCGTAGGTCAGGTTCACCACCCAGCGCTCGGTCACGTCGGCCAGCAGGTCCAGTTCCATGCCCGTGCTGCGTACCAGGCCCAGTGCAGCGAGTTGGTTTACCCCGCCGATCACCTCGCCGGTGGCCTGCACGATGTTGCTGCGGTCGATGCGGTAGGCCGCCATGTTCACGGTCACACGGTCGGCCAGCAGGGATTTCAGGCCGATTTCCCATTGCCTGCTGCGCTCAGCGTCGAAGGGCCCACCGGCCGCCGGATTCTGGTTGGCGGCACTCTGCGGCACGAAGCCACTGGTGACGTTGGCGTACAGGTTCACGCCGTCCCGGGCGGCAAAGGTGCTGCCCAGACGCCAGCTGAGCGCATTGCCATCCACGCTGCTGCCACCCATGCGGTCCTGATCCTTGAAGCCATCCCAGCGCAGTCCGGCCAGCACATGCCAGCGCGTGCCCAGTGCCAGCTCATCCTGCAGATAGCCGCCGTAGCGCTTGCTGCGGGTGGCGGTGCTGCGCCAGGGTAGTGCGGCCAGGTTGTAGTCGTGCCAGGTGCTCGCGCCATAGACCGGGTTGAACAGGTCGATGCCGCGCACAGGGCCAGCGCCGCGTGCCAGGTCGGCACTGTTGGCGGTCTGCGCGGTGAAGTCGGCGTCGAGCTGATACACGTCGGCACCGAACAGCACCTTGTGTTCGATACGGCCGGTGTTGATCCGCCAGACGGCATTGCTGCTGGCGGTGAAGGCCTCGTTGTCGCGGATCTGGTTGCGCAGCTGGCGCGTCATCCACTCGGCCACGCCGTCGCGATCACGATCAATCAGCCCCATCGGCTCGTGGTACATCTGGTGCTCGTTGTTGCTGAACCAGCGCGCGGCAATGTCCACGTCCAGGTTGTCGCGCGGTGCGAAACGATACTGCGCCAGGGCGACCTTGGCGCGCATGTCGAGGAAGTCACTGGCCTCGTTGTGGTTCCATCGCCGGTCGGTCAGGAAGCTGCCGGCATCGTTCACCGGCACGCCGCGCAGGCGGTTGCCGCCCAGGTTCTGGGTGATGTCGGTGAACTGCAGCACCAGTTCGCCGGTCTGGCCGACATCGAAGGCCAGCGAGGCATCGCCGATCACGCTTTCGCTGTCGGCATTCCAGCGCACGCCCTGCTCGCTGTCGGCATACAGGCCGGCGCGATAGCGAATGCTGCCGCTGGCATTCAAGGGGCCGGTGCCTTCGATCGATCCAGCGCGGAAGTCCCTGTCGCCTGCCTGCAGCTCGATGCGGCGTTCGGCGCGCGCCTTGGGCTTGCGCGTCACATAGTTGATGACACCGCCCGCATCACCACCGCCGTACAGCGCACCGGCCGGACCTTTCAGCACTTCCACGCGTTCGATATTGAACAGTTGCGGCACCGAGAAGCCTGCATAGGGATCACCGCGAAGGCCGTCGTAGAGCACGTTCTCCTGGCGGAACCCGCGCAGGGTGACGCCGGCATAGCTGAAGAAGCTGATGCCGCTGATGCTGCGGTACAGATCGGTGACCTGGCGCGCCGCCTGGTCGTCGATCAGATCGCGCGGCACGACCTGGATCGACTGCGGTACCAGTTCCAGCGGGGTATCGGTGCGGGTGCCGACGGCCGCATCGTTGGTGCGATACAGGGTCTGCGCGCGGCCGCGGACTTCCACTTTGTCCAGGTCCTTCGGGGTGTCAGCGGAGGCCTCGGAAGCCAGTGCAGGTGTAGCCAGGGAAAGGGGCAGCGCCAGGCAGAGGGCGTGCTTGAGCGGGGTTGGAAAGGGCATGAGGGACGAGGCTGGGCTGCAAATGAGAAAGATTAGCATTTGCAGTGCTTCGGGACCTATCCCCCGGATGCACTATGGACGCGGGCCCGGGCCGGTATACGGGGTGCCGGCCAGGGCCACCAGCACGCCGGTCCCGCCGCGCACGATCAGCTGCAGCATCGCCTGGCGCGGATCCTCACCCTCCTGCTGGCTGGCCAGGCCTCCCTGATAGGCCGCCACCATCGACGCCAGCAGCATCGCCGCACCCAGGCGTGCCTCGGCATCATCCGCTGGCCGCCCGACCGCGCTTGCCATCAACAGCGTGAGGTCGTCGGCCAGCAGTGCCTGCAGCCGTCGCGCGTGCGCCACCAGCACCGGACTGTCGGCCACGGTGGCCCAGAAGGCCGCTGCACCGGAGTTGATCCGCAACAGGGGATGGCCGCTGTCGAGCAGCTCCCTCACCAGCGACTGGAAAGCGGCCAGCGGCGTCATGCCGCGGCGCGCCGCCATGCCCTCGCGCAGCAACGCCCGCGCCTCCTCGTCGCGGTCGAATACCAGGTCCTCCTTGCTGGCGAAATAGTTGAAGACCGTCTTGCGCGAGACTCCGGCGGCCTCGGCGATCTCGGACATCGACACCGCCTCGAAGCCACGCCGGATGATCAGCGCGGTGGCGACATCGGAAATTGCCTGTCGGGTCTGTGCCTTGCGTTGCTCGCGACGGCCTTGGGGCGGGGTCATGGCGGTTGGCTTGTGTAAACGTACACCGAGTGTAACATTGTGCGCACCAGAGCGCCGGGCCGGCGCAGGCCGGGGAACCTGATGCTGCACGACGTTGTCATTGCCGGGGCCGGCCCGGTCGGCTTGTTCCTGTCCTGCGAGCTGGCCCAGGCCGGCTGTTCGGTCCTGCTGCTGGAGCAGGCTGAGTCGCCCGATTCAGCCCTGAAGCGCCTGCCCTTTGGCCTGCGCGGCTTGAACGCGCCCACGTTGGAAGCGCTGGATCGGCGCGGCCTGCTGGACGCGGTCGCAGCCCGCCAGGTGCTGAAGCCGGACAAGGGCGCACCGCCGCCCGGCACCGCCCATTGGCTGGCACAACCGCGGCCGCTGGGAGGCCACTTCGCCGGCATTCCGTTCGCGCTGGATGACGTGGACAGCGGGCGCTGGCGTGATCGCCTGCCGACCCCGGTACCCACCCAGATGGCGGTGGAGCTGCAGTCGCTGGAGACGGTGCTGGCCGAGCGCGCAGTGTCGCTGGGTGTGCAGATCGAGCGTGGCTGTTCGGTGCAGGCAGTGCAGGCACACGACGCACAGATGCAGGTGCAGACCGGTCGCGGGCTGATGCGGGGCCGATGGCTGGTCGGTTGCGATGGCGCCCGCAGCACGGTACGCAAGCACTCCGGCTTCGAGTTCGCAGGGACGGCGCCCGAGTTCACCGGGTACACGCTGCAGGTTGAACTGGCCGATCCGTCGGTGCTCACCCCGGGGCGTCAGTTCACCGAATACGGCATGTGCAATTTCAACCCGCCGGGCGTGCTGGCGCTGGCCGATTTCGACGGTGGCGCAGGCCACCGCGGGCCACTGGACCTGCACGCCGCCCAGGCGTTGCTGCGGCGGGTGTCCGGGCGCCAGGCAACGATCACCGCGTTGCATCTGGCCACCACATGGACCGATGCCGCGCGCCAGGCCACGGCCTATCGCAGCGGCCGCGTGCTGTTGGCTGGTGATGCGGCGCACATGCATTCGCCGCTGGGAGGCCAGGGCCTGAATCTCGGCATCGGCGATGCGATGAACCTGGGGTGGAAGCTGGCCGCCGTGGCGCGAGGCGACGCCGCCGAGACGCTGCTGGACAGCTATCAGGCTGAGCGCCATCCGATCGGCGCGCGGGTACTCGACTGGTCGCGTGCGCAGGTGGCGCTGATGCGACCAGGCCCAGGGCAGCGCGCGCTGGCGGCGGTCTTCGCCGACCTGGCCGCGACCCGCGACGGCGCCACCTATCTCGCTGAGCGTTTGTGGGGCGTGGCACAACCACCGGTGTTCAACGGCGAGCATCCGTGGGTTGGCCAAAGCGTGCCTGACGTCCAGCTGGCCAATGGCGATCGCATGGGGGAGCTGCTGCGCGCAGGGAAGGGCGTGCTGCTGGGGCTCGATACCGGCGTTTCACTCGGCCCGATCTTTGCGCGCTGGCAACGCTCGGTTCCCTGCGTGATATCCACGGCGCGCGATGCGATGGGACTGGGTGCGTTGCTGGTCCGCCCTGACGGTATTGCGGCCTGGGCCTGCGATGCTGGCGGCGACACGTCGGGGCTGGCGTCTTCGCTGGAACGCTGGTTCGGTTTGCCGTGGTGAACGGCGCGCTAGGGGGATGCCACCATGGCTTGGGCGCGGTGCCCGGTCTCGGTCATCACCGAGGCCAGCTGCTTCAATGAGTACGGCTTGCGCAGCAGGGTGAAGCCATGGCCAGGATCCCGCGCCAGCAATTCGCTGTAGCCGCTGGTGAGGATCACCGGAAGCTCCGGGAAGCGGGCGCGGATGGCACGGGCCAGATCCAGGCCGTTCATGCCCGGCATCACGACGTCGCTGAACACCACATGGAAGCGCGCGGCATCCCGTTCCAGCTCGGCCAGGGCCTCGTCCGCATTGCGTGCAAGGACCACGCTGTAGTCGAGTTCGCGCAGGGCGCCCACCGCAAATTCGGCCACGTCGACGTTGTCTTCCACCACCAGCACGCAGACGCCATGACCATGCTGCAGCCCCGATTGCGCCGCCGGCCGTTCCGCCGTTTCTCCTGCCTGCGCCAGTGGCAGATACAGCGTAAAGCGGGTACCGGCGCCGGCCTGGCTCTGCACGTCCACCTCGCCTTCTGACTGCTTGACGAAGCCGAATACCTGGCTGAGACCGAGCCCGGTCCCAGCGCCCACGCTCTTGGTGGTGAAGAAGGGCTCGAAAATGCGGTCAACCACCGCAGGGTCGATGCCCGCTCCGGTGTCGGTCACACTGATCGCGGCAAAGTCGCCCTTCATCGGCGCGGCGAAGCGCACCGAAGGCACGGCGGTTACCCGTTCCACTTCGATGGTCACCCGGCCGTGTCCCTCGATCGCGTCGCGGGCATTGACCGCGATGTTGATCAATGCAGTGTCCAGCTGGGTCCGGTCCAGCAGTACCGGCATCGGTGTATCGGGCAATGTCAACGACACCTGGATGCGCGCGCCAAGTACCGTGGTGATGATATCCGAGAGCGCGTTCACGCTTTCGCAGAGGTCGAAGACCTCCGGCGACAGGCTCTGGCGACGCGAGAATGCAAGCAGTTGCGCGGTCAGCTTGGTGGCGCGGTCCGACGCTGTTGCAATGGCCTGGATGTAGCGGCGCCGGGTGTCGTCTGCCGGCCACGTGTGCAGGAGCATGTCTACCGAACCGGTGATGACCTGCAGCAGGTTGTTGAAGTCGTGGGCCACCCCGCCGGTGAGCTGGCCGATCGCCTCCAGCTTCTGCGACTGGCGCAGCTGCTCGCGGGCGCGCACCAGTTCCAGATGGGCCTCCCGCGCCTGCTCGGTGATCGCCGCGACCTGGCGGCTGTGCAGGTCGCGCTCGATCACCCGTTCGGTCTGTTCGCTGACCACGCACAGGATGCCGGCCACACTGCCGCAGCCGACGCGCAGCGGCGAATAGGAGAACGTCCAGAATGTTTCACGCAGCGTGCCGTCGCGATCCATCATCAGTGGGAGGTTCTTGAAACTGCGGCTGGTGCCGGCGAAGGCATCGTTGACGGCCTGCACCACGTTCGGCCATACGTCCGCCCAGACATCCTCCAGGCGATTGCCCATCGCGCCGTGCAGTTTTTCCCCCAGCATGGGCAGGTACGCATCATTGAAGAAGAACGCCTTGTCTTCCTTGCCCCAGGCAAGCCACAGGGGTTCTGGCGAATCCAGGATCATCGCCAGCAACGTGCGAAGTTCGGCGGGTGCGCTTGCGGCAGTGGCCGAGCGGGCCCAGTCACTGTCCTGCAGCAGTCGGTAAGCGAGCTGATCAGGTGCAGAGACTGGCAGGGGAAAAGGATGCATGGCCGCCATTGGCGCAGGAAGGTGGCGCAGCATAGCCGAGCGCATGTCATGACGCTCTGCACACCGCCGACATAAAAGGCCTCGCCACTTCGCCATCGACGTGGCAGGGATGCACCCTTTGTTCCGCAGGTTGCCGCTATCGCGGCGCAGCGCGAAGGGAGGCGAAGCTGGCCTGAGCGGCGGGTCTAGCCCTCATGACCTGCCTGCGCGGTGAGCGCATCCCGGCCAGCCTCGGTGAGATCGATATCCCCGTCCTCTGTCTGTACCGCCCATCCGGCGGTCACCGCCCACGTTGCGGCATCACCGCGCACCGGTTCTGCAGCGGCGATGGCCTGGAGTATTTTCCGCTGTTCCACAGTCATTACCACGTCGCGGTCCTCAGATACCCAGCAACGACGCCGGTTGCCAGTCCGACAGCCGGGCATGGCTGACCGGTTGATGGCAGCCGCACCCGTCGCAGCGGAACAATGCTCCACCTGGCAAGTGCACCAGATTGTCCTCACTGGCCGAACTGGTCGATGTGCAATGCCGGCAGGTGACCGTGAGCGCGGTGATGCGCTGCACGCCCCCTGACAGATCGAACACGGCCTCGAACGCGCGAATGACAGGGTGGGCAGTGTCCGGCATCTGAATCTCGACAGGGTGGGGAGACCTCATCGTCGCGCGCCGGTTGTGATGGGCCAGTCAGCCAGGTGCATGGACATGATCAAGACAGCCGCGGCAACCGGCAGCGCTCCATTTCAGAGATCCTTTTTCTTTCCGCTCAGGTCCAGCGGCTTGTCACTGCCGCCTCGCTCGCTCGACCACACTTCCACACCCTTGTTGCAACGGCTCTCGCGGGCAGCGACCTCGCGTGGCAGATCCTTCAGATGGGGTGACTCCTGGCAGGTCGGATGCATGGCGCTGTCGTCGTAGGTGGCGCAGGCGCTGAGCGACGCCAGAGCGATGGCAGTGAGGGTGGCGCGGAATGAAGGCTGCAGGTTCATGGGGTGGCCTCGGGTAATGCCAGGATGGCCATGGAATTCAAATCCGTGACGCCGGGCATGCACAATCGGACCCATTGCACTTGTTATTCTGTAACAAATGCGCGATAGTCCGGCCCCTGCTGGGTCAGGCGATGCAGATCATCAGCACCATGCACAGCGCCACCATCAGCACGAACACACGACGGCTCAGCGCCAGGCAGGCCAGATAGGCTGCGAGCGCCCAGGCAGCCAGCAGTGCGCAGGCCACCACCCACAGCCCGATCCCCATCATCGAATCGGCTGCCAACGCGGACAAGGCGATGGCCTTGGACAACGCCACCCCCAGCACGCTGCCCAGCATGCCGGCCTGCAAGGCGATGGCATCGTGGCGGGCAGGGGCGCGAGGGTGGTGCATTGCGGGTCCGGTGCAGGCCGAGAAAACGGCGTCGGCTGCACTGTGCCCAAATGCACATCCACGAAATGTGTTCATCGCGCGTCAGGAGCGCGACGAAGCCGGCTCAGTCGAACGGTTGACCTGTGGATGCGGTGGTTGGACGCCCGTTCTTCAGTGGGTGACGGCGACGGGCGGGTTGCGCTTCTTGTCCAGCATCACCGCCACGCACCACAGCAGCAGGCCGCCGATCGCGGTGGCTGCGCCGACATAGCCGGTACTGGCCGGGCTGAAGCCGGCGCTGATCGCCATGCCGCCCAGCCACGGGCCGAGTGCGTTGGCGGTATTGAAGGCGGCGTGATTGGAGGCCGCCGCCAGCGTCTGCGCTTCGCCGGCCACGTCCATCAGGCGCGTCTGCAGCACCGCCGCCAGCGCACCCATGGTGCCGACCGTGATGATCATCGGGCCGATGGTCCACACCGACTGTGCGGCCAGCGGATACAGCAGCAGCATCACGATCGACCACAGCAGCACCACGGCGGCGGCCTTGAAATGGAACTTGTCCACCAGCCAGCCACCGGCGATGTTGCCGATGATCGCGCCGATGCCGAACACGCCTACTGCCAGCGGCATCCACGATTCGGCCACGCCGGTGACCTGCACGAGGGTGGGTGCGAGGTAGGTGAACACGCAGAACATGCCGGCGAAGCCGACCGCACCGATCGCCAGCGCCAGCCAGACCTGGGAGGTGTTGAAGGCGCGCAGTTCACGCATCGGCGAGGTACGCACTTCGTCCGGGTCCGGCAGCAGGAAGCGCGCGATCATCGCCACCGTGGCAATGGCCAGCACGCTGACCAGGGCGAAGGCGGTGCGCCAGCTCAGCTGCTGGCCCAGCCAGGTGGTCAACGGGTTGCCGACCAGGATCGCGATCGACAGGCCCAGCAGCACCCGCGACATCGCCTGGCCGCGCTGGCCGGCAGGACTGATCGCAGCGGCCACCAGCATCGCCACGCCGAAGTAGGCGCCATGCGGCAGGCCGGCGACGAAGCGTGCCACCAGCATCGTGCCGTAATTCGGTGCCAGCGCGCTGGCCAGGTTGCCGATCGCGTAGAAGCCCATCAGCGCCAACAGCAGCTTGCGGCGCGGGAAGCTGGCACCCACGAAGGCGAGGATCGGGGCACCGACCACCACGCCGATGGCGTAGGCGCTGATCAGGTGCCCGACCTGGGTTTCGGAAATCGACAGGCCGCGGCTGATCTCCAGCATCAGCCCCATGCTGGCGAATTCGCTGGTGCCGATGGCAAATCCACCCAGCGACAGGGCGAGGATGATCAGGGTGCGCTGGCGGGGCGTCAGCCGCGCAGCCAGGGAAGAGTTGGGGCTCATGCGGGGGCGCGATGGGGCGGGGGAGCCGTCCATTGTACTGCTGCACTGCAACAGGAGCAGCAGCACTCAGGGTAAATCAGCGTTTGATCGGTGACACGCCGGCCCTCCGCGCCGCCTCGCGGCCGGCTCAGATGCCCAGCGCCGCCCGGGCATGAGCGTACTTGTCGCGAAGGCGCCCTGCCGTGGTCCCGTCCAGCATCGCCAGCCGCTGTGGATCGGCGTTGTCATCCAGATCGGCGCGCTTCACTTTCAATGCAAGCGGGTGGGCGGCAATGCGCGCGTAGTAGCTGTCCGCGTCAGGAGCTGCATCGCGGTTGAGCAGTTGCACCGCCTCGCGCAGCGGCGCCGGAAATACCTCGATCCGCGCGGCAAACGCCGGGCAGTCCTCGGCCACGTCATGCAGCCAGGCCATCACTTCGGCGTCATCGTCGCCGCGCACGGCGGCCGCCACCCGCGCCACATGGCCGATATAAGGCTGGCCGGCCTTGTCGATCTGCCCCGCGTGGGCCTCGGTGGCCAGCGTACGGGCAAGTGCTACCCAGTCCATTGCAGTCTCCTTGGATATCCGCGCACAGTTTCGCGCAAAAGCCGCAGCGGTTGTGGATGCGCCCATGACGCTGCCACGGGCATGATGGCGAGGCAGGGGACGCAGTGTTGCCCCGACAAGGAGGAGTGAGATGCAGGAATTCAGGCATGTGCTGGAAACCCGTGGCCGCTATCAGCTGGTAGCGGTGTCCTACGAGCCGGTGTACGCTCCCGGCGATGTGGTCGGCCATGCGGTCGTCGCCGACGATGGGGATCGTCTGACCGACCTGATATCACTGGCCGAAGCGCGCCAACGCTTGCTGCAACTGGTGCGTGAAGAGGGCGAGGAGCCCGGGCTGGAAAACGAGAACCACCTGCGGAAGAAGGCGTCGCGCTGGCGCCACCGCTAGGCCGTCGCGCCGCGTGCGCATCATGGAGGATTCGGGTGTTGCCCAGTAAGAAGTATCTGCTCATCGCCATCATCACGCTGGCGACCCTGCTGCTCGGTTTCGTGTTTTCCGGCTATCTGACCCTGCTGTTCCTGGGGCTGGACACCCAGCTGTTCACCTGGAACACCTACTACCAGTACGTCCACGCCATCGGCCAACCGCAGGTCGCGCCCTTCGTGGGCAAGATCAAATGGGCTGGCTACGTGGGCTTCGGCCTGCCCCTGCTGGTGCTGCTGGTGGCCGGCCTGGTGCTGCTGCTGAAGAAGGACAAGCGCTCGCTGCACGGCGACGCGCGCTTCGCCACCGGCGCCGACCTGGCCAAGCACGGCATGTTCAAGAAGACCGGCCAGAGCATCGTGGTCGGCAGCCATGGCGGCAAGCTGGTGCGCCTGGATGGCCAGCAGTTCGTGATCCTGGCCGCGCCGACCCGCTCGGGCAAGGGCGTGGGCGTGGTCATCCCGAACCTGCTGGAGTACGGCGAATCGCTGGTGGTGCTGGACATCAAGCAGGAGAACTTCGACCTGACCAGTGGCTGGCGCGCCAGCCAGGGCCAGGAAATCTACCTGTTCAATCCCTTCGCCGAGGACCGGCGCACGCACCGCTGGAACCCGCTCAGCTACGTCTCCGATGATCCGGCCTTCCGCGTCTCGGACCTGATGAGCATCGCCGCGATGCTGTATCCGGACGGGGCCGAGGACCAGAAATTCTGGGTCAGCCAGGCGCGCAACGCGTTCATGGCCTTCACCCTGTACCTGTTCGAGAACTGGGACGACGAGCGCAGCAGCGGTTTCCCGGGCGGCGCCGGCACCCCCACGCTCGGTGCGGTGTACCGTCTGTCCTCCGGCGACGGCACCGACCTGAAGAAGTACCTCAAGACCCTGTCGGAGCGGCCGTTCCTCAGCGCCAATGCGCGTTCGGCATTCGCCAACATGTTGTCCCAGGCTGACGAGACCTTCGCCTCGATCCTGGGCACCTTCAAGGAACCGCTCAATCCCTGGATCAATCCGGTGCTGGACAAGGCCACCAGCTGCAACGACTTCCTGCTGACCGATGTCCGCAAGAAGAAGATGACCATCTATATCGGCATCCAGCCGAACAAGCTGGCCGAGAGCCGGTTGATCATCAACCTGTTCTTCAGCCAGCTGATCAACCTCAACACCAAGGAACTGCCCAAGTCCAACCCGGACCTGAAGTACCAGTGCCTGCTGCTGATGGACGAATTCACCTCGATCGGCAAAGTGGAGATCATCGCCTCGGCGGTGTCGTACATGGCTGGCTACAACATCCGCCTGCTGCCGATCATCCAGAGCATGTCCCAGCTCGACGCCACCTATGGCCGGGAAGTGTCACGCACCATCATCACCAACCATGCCCTGCAGATCCTGTACGCGCCGCGTGAGCAACAGGATGCCAATGACTATTCGGACATGCTGGGCTACACCACGGTGCGCAAGAAGAACGTCACCCATGCCCGCGAAAAGACCCACAACTTCACCGAGGAACGGCGCGCGCTGATGCTGCCGCAGGAGCTGAAGGCGATGGGGCCGGACATGGAGGTGTTCCTGTATGAGGGCATACCGCATCCGGTGAAGTGCGACAAGATCCGCTACTACAAGGACCGCTACTTCACTTCGAGGCTGCTGCCGAAGGTGGACGTTCCGATGCTGAACGTCTAATTCACGACGCTTAATTTGTGAATTTGATTCGAAGTTAAGAATGTGAATTCGTGATTTCGGTCAAGAATTTGGCATTTGTTCATGGATTTTCAGACTTGTCTGACATGGAATTGACGCGTGGTTGTGCGACCCTGTGCATGTCGTCCAGAAGTGTGTGCTGGATGTCGAAGATGTAGCAGCAGGGTGGCCAGGAGTTTGTGCCATGGAAACAAGGATGGTTTCGACGTTGGTGAGGTATGCGGATGTGTTGTCGGCTGCGCCGATGGCCCCGCAACCTGGTTGGCAGCCTTTGGGCTGCAGGGGGGCCGGAGTGGGTGCGCTGCACACAGCGTGTCCCTCCGATTCCGGCGTGCGCGATGCAGCGCCGGACGACCAGGGGACCAATGCTCGGGACTGCTTTTTCGTACGTCAAAGTGAAGCCCGTATGAATCAGGCGTTTATCGCGAAAATGTCCATCGCCGCAGTGGCGGCGCTGATGGTGGCCGGTTGCGCCACCAAGTCCGCTCCGGATTTCGGAGGCCGCTGGAAGCCGGTCAACCGCTTTGCTGCGACGACGACCGAAATTCCGCTGTACTCCAGCTACGTCTACCAGGCCTCGCCGATGGATGGCACGCTCAAAGCCATGCTCGAGCGTTGGGCCAAGGATTCCGGGCGCACGCTGGACTACCGCCTCAGCTCGGATTTCACTCTGTATGGCGCGGTCTCGAACATCGACACCACCAACGCACAGCAGGCCGTGATCGATCTGACCGCAGCCTATGCGGCGCAGGGCATCTCCGTCTCCATCGTTGGCAACCAGATCGTTGTGCAGAGCGCTGGCTCGACGCCGACCGCGTCGGCGCAGGGCGCTGATTCCAACAGCGGCACCTGAGTCCACCTCGAAATCATCGAACGTGCCGCTCCCCGCGCCTGTCGCAGGGGTGCCACGCCCATTGATGTTTCAGCAGTACGGAAGAATCCATGTTCCGCAAGAAGGATCCCGGCAATAGTCCCAAGGTCGAGCAGTCGGTCGCCAAGGCGGTCAGCTACGAGATCACCGTGGCCGACATGGCGCGCCGCAGCGAGCGGCGCGCGTGGTGGGTCGCCACGGGCTCGTTGTTGATGTCGCTCGCACTGGCGGGTGGCTACTACTACATGCTGCCGCTGAAGGAGAAGGTGCCGTTCCTGGTGATGGCCGATGCCTACACCGGTACGGCGACCGTCGCGCGGTTGAGTGGCACCTTCCAGGGCGAAACGATCACCACCAACGAAGCGATCAATCGCAGCAACGTCGCCCAGTACGTGCTCGCGCGCGAATCGTACGACTCGGCGGTGATGGGGCTGCGTGACTGGGAACTGGTGTTCGTGATGTCCACCGATCCGGTGGCGCAGTCCATGCGCGTCCGCTATGCCGGCAACAATCCGCAGAACCCGTTCGTGATGTACGGTCGCGAGCGCGCCATCCGGGTCAAGATCCTCAGCATCACGCCACTGGGGGCCGAGCCGAACGGCAGCTTCCGCGGCGCTTCGGTGCGCATCCAGCGCAGCCTGCTGGACAAGCGCACCGGTGTCTCTACCTACCTGGACAACCAGCTGGTGACGATGCGCTTCGAGTACAACCAGAACCTGGCGTTGTCCGAGCAGGATCGCATCCTCAATCCGCTGGCGTTCCAGGTCACCGAGTACCGCGTCGACAACGACTACTCGCGTGGCGTGCCGGTGCCGGATGACGGCGCCATGCAGGCACAGGCGCAGCAGGCCGCGCAGGCCGCGCAGCAGGCGCAGGGTGTCTACGATCCCAACAATCCGGCCGCGGCCACCATGATCGACCCGGCCACCGGCCAGCCGGTCGCGGTGCCAGCCAACGGCCAGGTACCGGGTCAGGCAATGCCGGGACAGCCTGTACAGGGCCAACCGATGCCGGGTCAGCCGGTGCAGGGGCAAGCAATGCCGGGGCAGGCCATGCCCGGACAGCCGGCCATGAGGCCGGCGCAGAACAATTCCACCGGAACTGCTGATGGAGCAAGCAACCGATGAGTAGTCGAAATATCAGGGGAAGCGCGCTGGCGCTGCTGTCGATGTTGTCGTTGCTGTTCTCAGCAGCGGCGATGGCGCAGGCGGTTGACCACTACGAGTACGAGAAGGACCGCATCTATCCGGTTCGCACTGGCCTGGGGCTCACCACCCAGATCGAGTTGAGCCCGAACGAGAAGATCCTCGACTACAGCACCGGCTTCAGCAGCGGCTGGGAACTGACCCGCCGCGAGAACGTGTTCTACCTCAAGCCGAAGAACGTCGACGTCGACACCAACATGATGGTGCGCACCGAGACCCATTCCTACATCTTCGAACTGAAGGTGGTGGCCACCGACTGGCGCCAGCTGGAGCAGGCCCGCCGCGCGGGCGTGCAGTACAAGATCGCCTTCGTCTATCCCAATGACACGGTGTTCGGCGTCGCCCAGGAAGCGGTCGAGGAAGAGGCCAAGCCGTTGTTGAGCTCGGAGCTGGCCAAGGACCGGCAGTACAACTTCAACTACTCATATTCGACCAGCAAGGCGAAGAAGATGGGGTGGCTGATCCCGGTCAACGCCTATGACGATGGCCGTTTCACCTACCTGAAACTGCCGAACTCGCCGGAATACAAGACCGGCATCTTCCCGGCCGTGTTTGGTCGTGAAACGGAATACGGTGAAGACTTTGTGGTCAACACCACGGTTGAAGGCAATACGCTGATCGTGCACGGGACGCACCCGTACCTGGTCATCCGCCACGGCGACTTCGTCGTCGGCCTGCGAAGGAACGTGAAGAAATGAGCCAGCAGAACACTCCCGGAAACGACCCGAACAACGGACGCGACGAGAGCCAGAGCCCGTACGGCGCACAG
This sequence comes from Stenotrophomonas sp. HMSC10F07, assembly GCF_001807895.1. Classification (NCBI taxonomy): domain Bacteria; kingdom Pseudomonadati; phylum Pseudomonadota; class Gammaproteobacteria; order Lysobacterales; family Lysobacteraceae; genus Stenotrophomonas; species Stenotrophomonas sp. HMSC10F07. Next base: position 7,728 of record NZ_KV791339.1, on the reverse strand, counting down.
GGTGCCGCGGACGCGCCGTCGAATCCCTATTTCGGCACGGCCCAGGCCGAGCCGGCGCCGGATCTGGACGCGGCCGCGCCGCAGCTGCGCTCGGCCGAAGAGCAGCGGCTGAACCGAAAGGCGCTGCTGTTCCTGGGCGGCATCGTGCTGCTGCTGGTGGCCATGGGCTTCCTGCTGTTCCGCAAGGGCCAGGATGACAAGGACGCTGTGCAGAAGGTGCCGGACGTTGCGCGCGTGTCTACGCCGACGCTGCCGGACGCCGTGCAGACGAGTCCGGTGCCCTCCCAGGCCATGCAACCGGTTGATCCGATTCCGATGTTGCCGCCGCCGCCGCCACAGGAGAGCAACGCTATTTCGCCAGCGATGATGGGCGCGCGTCAGGAGCGCGAGATCGAGCGTGGCCCCTCGCTGCTTGATCGCCGCATTGCCGGGTCTGGCAGCGGCGTGGGTGGCATGGGTGAAGGGCAGGGTCAGGCTGGGGGTGCTCCTTCATCCTACGAACAGGCCATGCTCGCCACGCTGCAGGCGCAGAACGGCAACACCGCCCCCGCAAAGGTTCGCCGCGGCCCGGACGTCGAGGATGTCTCCAGCGCCACCTACATCCAGAGCCCCGACGCGCTGCTGGTGCGTGGCACCTACCTGCGTTGCGTGCTGGAAACCCGCATCATCACCGACCTCGCCGGCTATACCTCGTGCCTGCTGACCGAGCCGGTGTACTCGATCAACGGTCGCAACCTGCTTCTGCCGAAGGGCTCCAAGATCTATGGCGCCTATGGCGGCGGTCCGATGGGCAAGCGCGTGGAAGTGATCTGGGATCGCATCACCACCCCCAATGGCATCGACGTTGCGATGTCCAGCCCGGGCGTGGATCAGCTGGGCGGCGCCGGTCATCCGGGCCAGTACAGCGCGCACTGGGGTAGCCGTATCGCTTCGGCGCTGATGATCAGCCTGATTTCCGATGCCTTCAAGTATGCGGCCGCCGAGCACGGTCCGGAGACCACGACCATCGCCAACAATGGCATGACGGTGCAGTCGCCCTATGAGAGTGCTACCGCACGCACGATGGAGCGCCTGGCCAATGAGGCTCTCAGCAGCAACCGTCGTCCGCCGACCGTCACCATCAACCAGGGCACAATCGTGAACGTCTACGTTGCAAAGGACGTCGACTTCACCAACGTGCTGCACCCCCGCCGGTAACCCAACGAACGATCATGGACGCCGAAGTGTCACCCCTCGCCCTCGTCTCCAGCGATTTCCTGCGCTATCAGTACGAAGTGCTGGGCATCGCCGAGTACATGACCTCTCCGGAAGTGACGGAAATCTGCATCAACCGTCCCGGCGAGCTGTACCTGGAAACCCGGGCGGGGTGGCAGCGGGTGGACGTGCCGAGCCTGACGTTCGAGCGGGCCCGGCAGTTCTGCACGGCAGTGGTGAACGAGAGCAACACCGGCCAGCGCATCACCGATGCCGATCCGGTGGTGTCGCTCACGTTCCCCACCGGCCAGCGTGCGCAGTTTGTGATTCCGCCGGCCTGTGACGCGGGGAAGGTGTCGATCACCATCCGTCTGCCGTCCAAGCACACCAAGTCGCTCAGTCAGTATCACGAAGACGGCTTCTTCAATCAGATCCTGGAAAGCGATGGCAGCATCAGTGAGCAGGATCGCGAGCTGCTGGAGCTGCGTCATTCGCGTGAATACGCCGAATTCTTCCGGCGTGCGGTGATGTACCGCAAGAACATCGTGGTATCCGGCGCGACCGGCAGCGGCAAGACCACCTTCATGAAGGCGCTGGTCAACCATATCCCGGACAACGAGCGCCTGGTCACGATCGAGGACGCGCGCGAACTGTTCCTGACCCAGCCCAACGTCGTGCACCTGTTGTATTCCAAGGGTGGACAAAGCACCAGCAATGTCAGCGCCAAGAGCTGCATGGAAGCCTGTCTGCGCATGAAGCCCGAACGCATCATCCTGGCCGAGCTGCGCGGTGACGAGGCGTTCTACTTCATCCGCAACTGCGCGTCCGGCCACCCGGGCTCGATCACCAGCTGCCATGCCGGCAGCCCGGAGCAGACCTGGGACCAGCTGGCACTGATGGTGAAGGCGTCAGCCGAAGGTTCGGGTCTGGAGTTCAACGTGATCAAGCGGCTGTTGATGATGACCATCGACATCGTCGTGCATATCAAGGCGCATGCCGGCTCGCGCTACATCACCGGCATCGACTTCAATCCTGGGCGTGCCCAGGGGCAGGAGGGCTGAGGGATGCTGCCAGGACTGGAAATGATGGCGTGCCCGGAGATGGCCGTGTCGATGGATGTGATGCAGCACGTCATCAACGTCGAATCGTCGCGCAATCCCTACGCCATCGGCGTGGTCGGCGGTGCATTGGTGCGCCAGCCCAAGGCGTTGGATGAAGCGCTGGCGACGGTGCGCATGCTGGAAGAGAAGGGCTACAACTTCTCGATCGGGCTGGCCCAGGTCAATCGCTACAACCTGGGCAAATACGGGCTGGATTCCTACGAGAAGGCCTTCCAGCAGTGCCCGAACCTGCAGGCCGGTTCGCGCATTCTCGCCGAGTGCTACAAACGCTCCGGTGGTGACTGGGGCAAGTCGTTCAGCTGTTACTACTCGGGCAACTTCGAGACCGGCTTCCGTCACGGCTACGTGCAGAAGATCTACGACTCGATCCGCCGCGGCCAGCAGGTTGCCAGCAATGGTGTTGCGCCGATCGACGTGGTGAGCCGCGGCGAGCGCCGCAGCGTGAAGGTCGAGCATCACCCGCAGCTGGCCTCTCCGGCGCAGGCGCGCATCGTTGCTCAATCCAATGGCCCGGTGTACGTGCCGTCGGAAGATCCCGCACGCGCCTATGTCGTGTACCCGTCCACCGGGGCGATGGCGCGGGGTAGTTTGCTGAATCTCGCCGACCAGGCGCTTTCCAAGGTGGTGCTGGGTTCGGTGGATCGGATGATGCAGCCGCAGGCGCAGCCGGCCCAGGTGGGCGCCTATCCGCAGCAACAGTCCAGTGGTATGCCGCAGCAGTTGCCTCAGCAGCGTGCTGCGCAGGCCATGGCCATGCCGCAGCAGTTGCCGGGCGCCGCCGGTGCCAGCAATGAGGGGCCCGTGATGCTGCGGCCCTGGAGCGAGCGCAACCAGCCTGTCGCCGGTGGCGACAATTCATTCAACGCGCCGGTGCAGGCCGCACCGGTGCAACAGATTCCCGCAGGGGATGCGGCCTTCGTGTTCTGACGAAGTCGTGGTGCGGCCAGTCCCCCGGCTGGCCGATTCAGTTGTGTTAGTCCATCAACAAGGAAATCAATCCATGAAGCGATCCAATCTCGACCTCGTCCAGGCCCAGCGCACGCTGAAGACCCTGCTGATGGCCACGATCTTCGTTGGCGCACTGTTCGCCCCGCAGGTGTTCGCCACCAGTCCCGACTTCGGCGGTACCGACAAGAAGGTCTGCGGCTTCTTCTCCAACATCAACGGCCTGCTGAACATGGCTTCGATCGCCGTGGTGACCATTGCGGTGATCTTCGCCGGCTACCAGATCGCCTTCGCACACAAGCGCATCGCTGACGTCGCGCCGATCCTGATCGGTGGCGTGCTGATCGGTGCCGCCGGCCAGATCGCGCGCATGCTGCTGGGCGAAGGCAGTGATGGCAAGTGCGGCGGCGGCACCGGCACCACCTACTACCTGATCAACAACGCGATCCAGTACTACAGTGCATAAGAACGTCGTGTTCCGCGGCTGCACGCGCCCGGCCATGTTCCTGGGCGTGCCCTACCTGCCATTCTTCATGGTGGCAGGTGGGTTGCTGCTGCTCAGCATGTACACGAACTTCTGGTTCCTGCTCACCATCCCGGTGGCGGTCTTCATCATGCGGCAGATGGCCAAGCGTGACGAAATGATCTTCCGCCTGTTGGGCCTGCGCCTGATGTTCAAGCTGAAAGTCCGCAACGTGCAGGAACACGATGGCATGTGGGTGTTCAACCCCAACCATTACCGCGACAAGCCGGCCCGAATGGATTGAGGTCCGGATCCGGCCCGGCGGGCGCAAGCGCCCGTCGGGTCTGTTGAAACTTCTTGGCAGTACCTCTTTGGAAGCAGTCGTATGTTCAGCCCAGACACCTCCATCAGCGAGTTCATTCCATTGTCGTCGCACGTCGCCCCGAACGTGGTCAAGACCACGGGCGGCGACTACCTGCTGACCTGGCATCTGGAAGGGCTGCCGTTCGTCGGCCGTGAGGAGTGGGAGCTGGAGCATCGCCATAACACGTTCAACCGCCTGCTGCAGACGCTGCGTGCTCCCGACTTCGTGAACGTGGCGTTCTGGGTGCATGACATCCGTCGTCGCCGCACGCTGAAGGGCAAGAGCAACTACAAGCAGCGCTTCAACCAGGACGTGTCCGACCAGTACATGGGCATGCTGTCCTCGCAGCGCATCATGCAGAACGAACTGTACCTGACCATGATCTATCGCCCCGTGGTGGCGGGTAAGCGCTTCGTCGAGAAGTCGGCGAACGTGGACAAGCTGCGCGCGGAGCAGGAGCAGGCAGTCGAAAAGCTGATGGAACTGGCCGGCAACGTCGAGGCCGTGATCCGCGACTACGCGCCATACCGCCTGGGCATGTACGAGGCCAAGAATGGCGTGGTGTTCTCGGAAACGCTGGAGCTGTTCGGTTACCTGATCAATCGCATCGACGAGCCGGTCCCGGTGCTGTCGGCACCAGTCAAGGACTACCTGCCGGTCAGCCGGCACATGTTCTCGTCCAAGACCGGTGACTTCGTCATCAATACCCCCAATGGTGCCAACCACTTCGGCGCCATCCTGAACATCAAGGAGTATGCCGAGGGAACTTACCCGGGCATTCTCAACGGCCTGAAGTACCTGGACTACGAGTACGTCATCACCCATTCGTTCAGCCCGATGGGGCGTCAGGACGCGCTCAAGGTGCTCGACCGCACCAAGGGCATGATGATCTCCTCCGGCGACAAGGCAGTCAGCCAGATCGTCGAGCTGGACCAGGCGATGGATCAGCTCTCGTCGGGTAATTTCGTGCTCGGCGAGTATCACTTCATCATGGCAGTCTACGGCGACAGCCAGGCCAAGCTGTCGCAGAACGTGGCCACGACGCGCGCCGAGCTGTCCAATGCCGGTTTTGTGTCGACCAAGGAAGATCTGGCGGTTACCTCATCTTTCTACTCCCAGCTGCCGGCCAACTGGCGCTACCGCACCCGCCTGGCCAATGTCAGCTCGCTGAACTTCCTGGGCCTGTCGCCGCTGCATAACTTCGCGACCGGCAAGCAGCACAACAACCCGTGGGGCGATTGCGTCACCACGCTGCAGACCACCAACGGCCAGCCGTACTACTTCAATTTCCACGCGACCCATCCGTCAGAGAACTCGCTGGGCGAGAAGGCGATCGCCAATACCATGGTGATTGGTAAGTCCGGTACCGGTAAGACCGCGCTGATCAACTTCCTGCTCAGCCAGGTTCAGAAGTACGAGCCGTCACCGACCATCTTCTTCTTCGACAAGGACCGTGGTGCGGAGATTTTCGTGCGCGCCTGCGGTGGTAACTATCTGGCCCTGGAGAACGGTGCGCCAACCGGCTTCAACCCGTTCCAGTGCGAGAACAATGAAGCCAACGTCCAGTTCCTGGCCGACCTGATCAAGGTGCTGGCCGGCAAGCGTGAGTACAGTGCGCGCGAGGAAGAGGACATCTACCGCGCAGTGGAAAGCATGCTCGATACGCCGATGCACCTGCGCAGCATGACCAACTTCCAGAAGAGCCTGCCCAACATGGGCGACGATGGGCTGTACGCGCGCATGCGCCGCTGGACCTCGGGCAATTCGCTGGGCTGGGTCTTCGACAATCCGGTCGACACCGTTGATCTGAGCAAGGCCAACATCATCGGCTTCGACTACACCGACATCATCGACAACCCCGAAGTGCGCGTGCCGGTCATCAATTACCTGCTGCACCGCCTGGAGTCGCTGATCGATGGTCGTCCGCTGATCTACGTGATGGACGAGTTCTGGAAGATCCTGGACGGCGAGGGTGGCCTGAAGGAGTTCGCGAAGAACAAGCAGAAGACCATCCGTAAGCAGAACGGTCTGGGCATCTTCGCGACGCAGAGCCCGGAGGACGCGCTGAAGAGCGATATCTCCGCCGCGCTGATCGAACAGACCGCCACGCTGATCCTGCTGCCGAACCCGAATGCCAGCAAGAGCGATTACATGGACGGCCTGAAGCTGACCGAGGCCGAGTTCAGGGTGGTTACCGCCCTGGACGAGCGCTCGCGCTGCTTCCTGGTCAAGCAGGGTCACGCGTCCAGCGTGTGCCAGCTCAACCTGCGCGGCATGGATGACATTCTGTCGGTGATCTCGGCGTCCACTGACAACATCGACATCATGCATCGGGTATTGCAGACAGCTGCGGTACGCAACCGGATTACCGTGGATGAGCTGACGCCGGAGCAGTGGCTGGAAGATTTCTACAAGAATCGAAAGGGCTCGGGCAAGACGGCGAGTACGGAAGCTGTGGCGTGAGTCGGGTGTCCCGACGCTCTTGAACGACCGACTATGGAGACGATGATGAACAGTCCGCACAAGAACAGTAAGAAGGCCCGTATGCCGCGCAGCACGAGACTGAGCGCGCTGGGATTGGGCGCCGTGATGTCATTGGCAACCACGACGGCGAACGCAGGCTGGCCGGTGTTTGATTACTCGAACCTGATGCAGGCCATCTATGAGTACAAGAACTCGATCACCAGTTACGCGGCCGACGCTGCCGAGTATGCCGAGCAGGCAGAGCGTTGGAAAAGGACGCTGGACCAGTACGCTCAGGCGCTGGTGAAGGTGCAGGCTCAGATGCGCAAGATCGGCCTGCCGGAGGGGCAGCCGTTGGTACCCGTGCCTGCGGACTATCTGGTGGCGGAAACCTGTGGCAGCAAGAGCAGTTTCTCGCCCGGCGATCTTTTCAAGAGTCTTGTGTTCAATCCGACCGGTGACATGAAGGAGCAGCAGACCCAGATCTGCGTGAACATCCGCATGATGCAGAATCGCAAGTACAACGATTCGGTCATGTTCCTCGCGCAGTCCATTCCCCAGATGGAGTCGGGCCTGAAGGAAATATTCGATCTGCGCATCTTCAGCAATGATCAGGGCAACGTCCAGGGTTCGGACAGCGAAGCGACCCGCATGGCCAACAACCTGGAAGTGGCAGCGCAGAGCTGGGAAGGACGCATGCGTTCTTACGATGCCTACATTGAAGTCATGGAAGCCAACCAGAAGATTGTGGCACAGGCGGCGCTCAAGGGAGATCCCACCAAGACCCTTGCGAGCGATCTGGTGAAGACAGTCGCGCTGAAGGCTGCACTGTCCATCGATTGAGGCAGGCGGTGGGGTGGCCAGAGCAAGTGCAAGGGGCGGCCACCGGTGCAAAAGCGGTATTACCAAGGGATTGCAGGAATGACGATCAGGTCGATTGCCAACTTTGATTTTTCGGGCGGGTTCCAGGATCTGATGGAGCACGCTGTGCGTATCCAGTCGATCGGCGACTTCGTGTTCTTCAAGCTGATTCTTGACTACCTGCGCGACAGGATTGGCAAGTTCGGCTTCCATTTGATGGAGAACATGATGACGTGGGTCGGCGGCATCGCGCTGACCCTGATGACCCTGTGGGTGCTGGTACAGGGCTATCGGATCGTCACCGGCCGCAGCCGGGA
>NZ_KV791338.1:0-2285 GCF_001807895.1 Stenotrophomonas sp. HMSC10F07 | reverse complement strand
CGCAACCGGACCCACCCCGCCTTCGACAGATTTCTGCCATCTGCCGGAACGGCATTCTGTGCTGCTGGTGGGTGTCGACCTTGGTCGACACGGTGGATCCACGCCATGCGTGGATGCCTTTGTAGAGTCGAGCCGTGCTCGACTGCTTCCGGCCTCAGGCCAGGTAGACCAGCCCGTCGCGTACGTCCACCGGCACCGTACGCAGGCGGTCACCCTTGCACGGGCCGGCGATGCAGTCGCCGCTGTCCAGCGTGAACGAGGCGCCATGCGCGGCGCATACCAGGTGGCCCTCACGGCTCTTCAGGAACTGGCCTGGGGCCCAGTCCAGGCGGCGGCCAGCGTGCGGGCAGATGTTCAGGAACGCGCGCACCTGCGCGCCGTCGCGGTACAGCACCAGCGATTCGGCATCGCCATCGACCACCGCTTCGACCTCGGCAAACGCGCCATCGGCAATGGCATCAAGGGCGATCAGGGCAGCAACGATAGTCATGGCGAAGGCTCGGACGGTAAACCGGAATTGTCGCATGCCTGCTCAGGTGACTGGCTGCGACATGAACACAAGTCATTGATCCGTAATAAGCACAGGCTATATTTAACGAGTTTTTCACTCAATGACAGTGGCGCGTCCCGATACTCTGTTTTCGCTGATCCCAGCCTATCGAGCCGCCATGTTCAATCGCGCATCCGCCTTCAACCAGTTCCGCACCCTGTTCGCGCCGCGTAAGCCGCGTCATCCGCTGGTGCGCGTCGCCGTGGGCCTGCTTGGCCTGGCGATCCTGGCGGCGATGGTGTTCATCGGTGTGTTCGTTGGCGCGGCGATGATCCTGGTCGGCCTGGCGTGGAAGCTGCTGGCTTCGCGCAAGCCGGGCGTTGTGCGTCAGGTTGACCCGACCGTGGTTGAAGGCGAGTACCGCGTGGTGCGCAAGCCGGTGTTGCCGGCCTCGCGCTGATCCAGGCCTTCCGCGCCCGCTGACGGCGGGCGCCATGCGTTCTAGACTGCGGGCACGCCCTTCCTGGATGCCCGCATGTCCGATGTCTCCGATGTGATCCCTGCCGTAGCCCTGCCGCGTGTACCGGTAGCCGGTGGCGGCAGCTTCCCCGTGCACCGCATCTACTGCGTCGGCCGCAATTTCGCCGACCACGCCCGCGAAATGGGCGCGGCGGTGCCGGCGGCCGATGACCGTGGCCGCCCGATGTTCTTCAGCAAGCCGGCCGATGCGATCGTGGTCGGCCACGACGATGCCATCCCCTACCCCCCGGCAACCGCCAACCTGCACCACGAAGTGGAGCTGGTGGTGGCGATCGGCCGCGATGCGCCCGCCGGTGAGTTGGCCGTCGCTGACGCCGATGCGCTGGTCTATGGCTACGCCGTCGGCCTGGACCTGACCCGCCGCGACCTGCAGGCCGCGGCCAAGGACAAGGGCCACCCGTGGGATGCGGCCAAGGGCTTCGATGCCTCCGCGCCGATCAGCGAAATCGTCCACGCCGAGGAAGTCGGCGACCTGGCCGCGCTGAACCTGTCGCTGGAGGTCAACGGCGAAGTGCGCCAGCAGGCACTGCTCGACCAGATGATCTGGAACGTGCCGGAGATCCTGCATGAGCTGTCCAAGCTGTGGCAGCTGCGTGCCGGCGACCTGGTGTTCATGGGCACCCCATCCGGGGTGGCTGCGTTGAAGCCCGGCGACCGCTTCAGTGCCCGCCTTGAAAACGTGGCCGAGCGCCACGGCGTGATCGCCGGCTGACATCACCTGCGCTACCCTGCGCGCTGTCCACTTCCCCACCGGAGAAAAACAACAATGGGAATGCTCACCGAGTTCAAGGAATTCGCCATGCGCGGCAACGTCATCGACCTCGCCGTCGGTGTGGTGATCGGCGCAGCCTTCGGCAAGATCGTGACGGCGCTGGTCGAGAAGATCATCATGCCGCCGCTGGGCTACCTGATCGGGCGCGTGGATTTCTCCAGCCTGGCCTGGACGTTGTCGCCAGCCCGGCTCGGACCGGATGGCAAGGAGATCCCGGCGGTGGTGGTTGGCTACGGCGACTTCATCAACACCGTCATCCAGTTCGTGATCGTGGCTTTCGCGATCTTCATCGTGGTCAAGGCGATCAACCGGCTGTCTCGCAAGAAGGAAGCTGCCCCGGCGGCGCCGGCCGAAGAAGTGGTGCTGCTGCGCGAGATCCGCGACAGCCTGAAGAAATAAGGTGTCGGGCGCCTATGGGCGCCCCTCCCACCTGTAGAGCCGAGCCAATGCTCGGCTGATCTGCAAAAGGCAGCCGAGCATTGG
>NZ_KV791337.1:16254-18895 GCF_001807895.1 Stenotrophomonas sp. HMSC10F07 | reverse complement strand
GGATCCGTTTCCCGCCGGGAAACGGATCCGACCCCAGCCGATGCCGCGCCCAGCCGGTACAATCACCGCTCTGTTTTCCCCCAAGCACCGGAGCGACCCATGTCCCGCCAGATCATCAACACCGAAAAGGCCCCCGCCGCCATCGGCCCGTACTCGCAGGCCGTGCGCGCCGGCAACACCGTGTACTTCTCCGGCCAGATCCCGCTTGACCCGGCCACCGGCGACATCGTCGGCGCCGGTGACGTCGAAGCACAGGCCCGCCGCGCCTTCGACAACCTCAAGGCCGTGGCCGAAGCGGCGGGTGGCTCGCTGGACAAGGTCGTGCGCCTGGGCCTGTACCTGACCGACCTGGGCGAGTTCGCCAAGGTCAACGCGGTCATGCAGGACTACTTCCAGGCCCCGTACCCGGCCCGTTCCACCATCGAAGTCTCCGGCCTGCCGAAGGGCGCCAGCTTCGAGGTCGACGCGGTGATGGTCATCGACTGACCGCCACGTGGCACGCAAGGCGGCGGTCACCCCGGTCCTGTCACCGTCCGGCGAAGCATCCCTGGCGATGCTCGCCGGCGTCGGTCCGGCCGTGGCCGCCAAACTGCAGGCACGTGGCCTGGCCACCCTGCAGGATCTCTGGCTTCACCTGCCGCTGCGCTATGAAGACCGGACCCGGCTGACCCGCATCGAAGACCTGCGCAACGGCGTGCCGGCGCAGGTGGAAGGGCGGGTGGTCGCGGTCGAGCGTGGCATGCGCTACCGGCCGATGCTGAAAGTGGCGGTGGAAGACGAAGGGCAGGGCACCCTGGTGCTGCGCTTTTTCCACTTCCGCCAGCAGCAGGTCGGGCAGTTCGCGGTCGGCACCCGGCTGCGCTGCTTCGGCACGCCCAAGCCCGGCCACCTCGGCCTGGAAATCGTCCATCCCAGCTACCAGGTGCTGGGCCGCAACGACGATCCCGAACTCGGCGACCGCCTCGACCCGGTGTATCCCACCGTCGAAGGGGTCGGCCCGATGACCATGCGCAAGCTGATCGGCCAGGCGCTGGACCGCCTGCCCGAGGAAAGCACGCTGGAACTGCTGCCCAACGGTTGGCTCGATGGCCTGGGCCTGCCGCCGCTGCGCAGCGCGCTGCTGACCGTGCACCGGCCACCGCCGGATGCCGATCTGGCCGCGTTGGCGGCTGGTACCCACCCGGCGCAGCGTCGCCTGGCGATGGAAGAACTGCTGGCCCATCACCTCAGCCTGCGTCGCCAGCGTATTGCATTGCAGGCGCACCATGCGCCGCCGCTGGCCGGCCCCGGAAAACTGGCCAAGGCGCTGCTGAAGCAGTTGCCGTTCGCGCTGACCGGCGCGCAGGCACGCGTGTTCAAGCAGATCCGTGAGGACCTTGCGCGGCCCAGCCCGATGCTGCGGCTGGTGCAGGGCGACGTCGGCTCCGGCAAGACGGTGGTGGCCGCGCTGGCCGCCATGCTGGCGGTGGAGCAGGGCAAGCAGGTCGCATTGGCCGCCCCCACCGAGTTGCTGGCCGAGCAGCACCTCAACAATCTGCGTGGCTGGCTGGAACCGCTCGGCGTGCGCATCGCCTGGCTGGCCGGCAAGGTCACCGGCAAGGCGCGCGCCAAAGTGATGGAGCAGGTCGCCAACGGCGAAGCGCAGGTGGTGGTCGGAACCCACGCGCTGATGCAGGAGGCGGTGGTGTTCCAGGACTTGGCGCTGGCCATCGTCGACGAGCAGCACCGCTTCGGCGTGCACCAGCGCTTGGCGCTGCGCGACAAGGGCGCGGGCGGCAACAGCGTGCCGCACCAGCTGGTGATGACCGCCACGCCGATTCCGCGCACGCTGGCGATGTCCGAATACGCAGACCTGGATGTATCAGCCATCGACGAACTGCCACCGGGCCGCACCCCTGTGCAGACCGTGGCCTTGAACAATGACCGTCGCCCGGAACTGATCGAGCGCATTGCGCTGGCCTGCCAGGAAGGGCGGCAGGTGTACTGGGTGTGCACGCTCATCGAGGAAAGCGAAGAACTGGATGCCACCCCGGCGCAGGCCACCTACGAATCGCTGCAGGCGCTGCTGCCGGGCGTGCGCGTCGGGCTGGTGCATGGCCGCCTCAAGGCCGCCGAGAAGCTGGCGACGATGGTGGCGTTCAAGGCCGGCGAGATCGACTTGCTGGTCGCGACCACGGTCATCGAAGTGGGTGTGGACGTACCGAATGCTTCGTTGATGGTGATCGAGAACGCCGAGCGCCTCGGCCTGGCCCAGCTGCACCAGCTGCGTGGCCGCGTGGGCCGCGGTTCGGCGGTGTCGCGCTGCGTGCTGCTGTACCAGGCACCACTCTCGCAGATGGCGCGTGAGCGCCTGCAGACCATGCGCGAAACCAACGATGGTTTCGTCATCGCCGAGAAGGACCTGGAACTGCGCGGCCCCGGCGAACTGCTCGGGACGCGCCAGACCGGCCTGGCCGGTTTCCGCATTGCCGACCTGGCCCGCGACGCTGGCCTGCTGCCCGGCGTGCATGAATTGGCCGAGCGCCTGTTGGCCCAGCAACCGGCCCTGGCTGATCGCGTGGTGCAGCGCTGGATCGGCACCGCGGTGCGCTACGCCTCGGCCTGATCCCTGTAGAGCCGAGCCCATGCTCGGCTGCCGTTC
>NZ_KV791337.1:0-16234 GCF_001807895.1 Stenotrophomonas sp. HMSC10F07 | reverse complement strand
TGTAGAGCCGAGCCCATGCTCGGCTGCCGTTCGCGCTGCGCGCGGGAGTCGAGCATGGTTCGACGCTACAGACAGCGCTTTTGATCATTTCGATGTTCATCCACGCATCGCGTGGATGTGTCGACCAAGGTCGACACCTACCAACAGCGGTAGCGATCTGTCGAAGGCGGGATGGGTCCGGTTGCGGGGGCGTGAGCCGCATGGATGCGGCGACCGAGCTTACATGGACGTACTTGCAGCGTCCCCCGCAACCGGCCCCACCCCGCCATCGCTCAGGAAACCAGCTTTTGCCGTTGCCGTTGCTCCTGCCTCTGCGGGTGCAGGGCGCAGCCCTGCCAGAACCCCAACCCCCGTACTTGCAACGGTCATCATCCCGGTCCACACTTCGTTGCCGATCTGAAGACGGCAACGATGACCCACAAGATCCCCCTGTTGATCGACACCGATCCCGGTGTGGACGACGCCCTGGCCCTGCTGATGGCCTTTGCCGATGAACGGCACGACGTGGTCGCCCTGACCATCGCCGCCGGCAATGTCGGCCTCGAATACACCGTCCGCAACGCCCTCAAGCTCTGTGACATCGTCGGCCGCCCCGACGTACCGGTGTTTGCCGGCAGCCCGGATCCGCTGCTGCATCCCTCCGTTGACGCTGCCCACGTGCATGGCCGTGATGGCTACGGCGACGTGGACCTGCCGCCGCCGAGCCGCCAGGCCGAGGCCGAGCACGCTGCCCTGGCCATCCTGCGCCTGTCGCACGAACACGCCGGCGAACTGATGCTGGTGATGTTGGGCCCGCTGACCAATCTGGCGCTGGCACTGAAGCTGGACCCGACCCTGCCCCAGCGCATCAAGCGCATCGTGGTGATGGGTGGCGCGGTTACCTGCCACGGCAACATCACCCCGGCAGCCGAATTCAACATCGCCTTCGATCCTGAAGCCGCGCACGTGGTGTTCACCTCGTTCAAGCACCTGCTGGTGTCCGACTGGGAGGCGACCGTTGCCCACGGCCTGCCGCTGGAGGACGCCGAGAAATGGCTGCAGGCCGATTCCGACCGCGCCCGCTTCTACGAACTGATCTCGCGCAAGACCCGCGCGCTGTCGGAAGATGCCAAGGGCGGCCGCTGGTATACCGCCGATGCGGTGGCCATGGCGTGGGCGCTGAATCCGGAAGGGCAGCTGCAGGTCGAGTCGCGGCCGCTGAACGTGGAGCTGAATGGCACGTTCAGCCGCGGCGCCACCATCGTCGACTGGAACCGCCAGACCGGCCAGCCGGACAACTGCGATCTGCTGATGGCCTACGACCAGCAGCGTTTCGAGGCCCTGGTGCGCCAGGCCCTGGGCGCGGACTGACCTCGATTGACCGCCACCGGTTGCCCCGAGCGGCAACCGGTGCTTATAATGCCGCTCTTGACCACCAGCCCATTTACGGTGTGAGCCCATGAAGGCCGATATCCATCCGAACTACCGCGACGTCGTCTTCCATGACGTCACCTCCGATTTCAAGTTCCTGACCCGCTCGACCATGGGCACGAAGGAAACCATCCAGTGGGAAGACGGCAACGAATACCCGCTGGTCAAGGTTGAAATTTCCTCTGCTTCGCACCCGTTCTACACGGGCAAGCACAAGGTCATCGACACCTCGGGCCGTATCGACAAGTTCCAGAAGCGCTACGCGCGCTGATCTGTCGATCCAGCTTCGAACCGACGGCCGCGCTCTGCGCGGCCGTTTGTTTTTCCCCAACGCCAACCCAACGGGCGTTTGGATGGACGGAACACTGCGTTCGTGTGACAACGCTTTTGCCGATCCGGGCCGCTCAACGGCCGGTGTCTGGCCGCCTGTCGTATACGACTTCCGTCTAGCACCCGACAAATGCTGCTGTGCGATAATGACGTGATCCCCGGCACAGGCCGAGGACGTCATTCACGTGCCTGACCAATGCGCTTGGGCAGGCGCCTTCCCATGAAGGAGCGCACACAGTGTCCGATCTTGATCAGGTCACGCTCAACGCCGGCGATAAGTCCGTCGTTCTGCCCGTCATCAAACCCACCCTTGGCAACGACTGCGTCGACATCGCGAAGCTGACCAAGGAAACGGGGTTCTTCACCTACGATTCCGGCTTCACCGCGACGGCCAGCTGCAAGTCCGCCATTACCTACATCGACGGCGACAAGGGTGTGCTGCTGTACCGCGGCTACCCGATCGAGCAGCTGTCGGAAAAGTCGAGCTACGTCGAAGTGGCCTACCTGCTGATCAACGGCGAGCGCCCGAGCGCCGAGCAGCTGAAGGCCTTCACCGATGAGCTGACCGCCGAAGCCAACGTCGACGATTCGATCAACACCCTGATCGGCAGCTTCGCCAAGGATGCCCACCCGATGGCGATCCTGGCGGCCGCGATCGCGCAGCTGTCGGCCATCTACCACGACTCGCTGGACCTGTCCGACGCCGAGCAGCGCCGCAAGGCCGCCGTGCGCCTGATCGCCAAGGTGCCGACCCTGTCGGCGCTGATCTACCGCCACGGCAAGGGCCTGCCGGCCAACAAGCCGGACACCTCGCTGGACTACGTCAGCCGCTTCCTGAAGCAGACCTTCGAGTCCGCTGACGGCCAGTACGACCTGAACCCGGACGTGGTCAAGGCACTGGACCTGCTGTTCATCCTGCATGCCGACCACGAGCAGAACGCCTCGACCTCGACCGTGCGCCTGGTCGGCTCGACCGGTGCCAACCCGTACGCGTCGGTCGCTGCGGGCGTCACCGCGCTGTGGGGTCCAGCCCACGGCGGTGCCAACGAAGCCGTGCTGAAGATGCTGGAAGAGATCGGCAGCGCCGACAACGTCGAGTCCGCCGTGGTCAAGGCCAAGGACAAGACCTCCGGCTTCCGCCTGATGGGCTTCGGCCACCGCGTCTACAAGAACTTCGACCCGCGCGCCAAGGTCATCGGCGAGATGACCAGCAAGGTGCTCAAGCAGCTGGGCGTGCAGGATCCGCTGCTGGACGTGGCCGTGAAGCTGGAACAGGCTGCGCTGCAGGACGAGTACTTCGTCGCCCGCAAGCTGTACCCGAACGTCGATTTCTACAGCGGCATCATCTACAAGGCGCTGCAGATCCCGACCGAAATGTTCACCGTCATGTTCGCCCTGGGCCGTACTTCCGGCTGGGTGTCGCATTGGCTGGAACAGCAGGTCGATCCGGAAATGAAGATCGGCCGTCCGCGCCAGGTCTACACCGGCAGCGACGTGCGCGACTACCAGGGCTGATCGCCCGCGTAGGTTGTGCTGAAAACGCCCCGCAGCCGCGGGGCGTTTTTTTTTGCCCCGATCGCGCTCGGCGGAGGGTGGCTGCGGGCCGTTGGTCCGCACGGCAACCAAACATCCATCCGGCACTACACCTCTGAATACTGGCTCGGCGGACTCCCCAGCACACGCCGGAATGACGCAGAAAACGCACTCGGGCTCGCATATCCCAGATCCAGTGCCACGCGTGTCACCGCTTGCCCTTGCCCCAATCGTTCGATGGCCACCAGCAGGCACACCTGCTGCCGCCACTCGGAAAAACTCACGCCGGTATCCGCGCGGAACATCCGCGTGAACGTGCGACGGCTCATGCCCGCATCCGCAGCCACCTCATCAAGCCCAATGGCGAGCGAAGGCGCATCGAACAGCGCCCGGCAGACGCGCGCGAGGCGTGCATCGGCAGGCAATGGCGCGTGCAGGGAAAGCGTGGACATCGACGCGATCTCCGCCACCAGCAACTGCATCAGCTTGCCCGCTCGCCCGTTCTCGTCGTACAGCGCTGGCAGGTCCACCGCATCCTCCAGCAGCTGCCGCAACAGGGGAGAGACCGCATACACGCGGCAGTGCGCCGGCAGTGCCACGGCGGCGGCGGCCTCGATCGAAAGAAAAGCGTTGAGCATCGTCACCGGCCCGCGCATCGTCATCTCATGGGCCATCCCGGCCGGCACCCAGCAGGCGCGCCGTGGCGGCACCAGCCAGCGACCCTGCGGAGTCGTCACGCTGATGGTCCCGTGCGCGGCGAATGCGAACTGACCACGTCGATGGGCGTGCCGGGGAAACGTGGACGCGGCCGCGTAGTCGTTCGAGGTGACCACGACATCGCGCGGCAGGTCTTCGTAGGGATCGAGCAGCGAGTTGCGCATGGCCCGGATTCTATAGCGGTTGACCCGCCATCGACGGCGGGCCGGGCGTGCGCTGCCTAGCATCAGTTCTCCTTCCGAATGCGGCGATTCTTCATGGCCAACACTTTTCATCGCGTGGGGCAGGGGCCTCACTTCGTCCTGGTCCTGCATGGCTGGTTCGGTGACGCGCATGCGTTCGAGCCGATCGAGCCGTGGCTGTCGCGTGATCATTTCAGCTACGTCTTCATGGATTGCCGTGGCTACGGCGGCATGCAGGATGCGGCGGGCCAGTACAGCATCGACGAGGTGGCACATGATGCGTTGGCGCTCGCCGATGCGCTGCGGATCGACACCTTCAGCGTGATGGGGCATTCCATGGGAGGCATGGCGATCGAGCGCATTGCTGTGCTCGCGCCACAGCGTGTGCGATCCATGCTGGCCATCGCGCCCGTTCCCTGCGGCGGTATTGCCTATGACGCGCCCACGCGGCGCCTGTTGGAGAGTGCCGCGGGCAGCCTCGCCACCCGGCGGGCCATCATCGATCGCAGCAGCGGCGGGCGTCTGCCTGCGACCTGGTTGGACTGGAAGGCCGGCTACTCAATGGAGTGCTCCGCGCCCGGCGCATTTGCTGCCTATCTTTCCGCGTGGGCAGATACGGATTTCAGCAATGAGATCGTTGGTGAACATCGGTTGAAGGTGGTGGTGGGTGGGAATGATCCAACGTTCAACCGATCACTGATGGAGAAGGCCTATCTGTGCCGCTATCGCCACGCAACGCTGGAGGTCATCGAAAGTGCAGGGCACTACCCGATGAATGAGGCACCTTTGGCATTGGTGGCGGCCATGGAGTGCTTCCTGTTGTCGTTGCCCGGGAGGTAGCGTCGACTGGCAGTTGACTCGCGCGTCTGGCGCGAAAAGCAGTCGAGCGCGAATCATGCCCTTGGCCCGGCGGCAGGTTCCGTGCGCATGGCGATGCGTTCATCTGGAGGGCGCCCACATATTCTTCGGCGCGGCTCGACTCTACAAAAGCGAAGCAATGAGGTTTGTTGCATTGAACCGATGAGGGAAATTGCATAACTCTCAAACATTGAGCGAATTCAAGAATTCCCCTTAACGTTCAACGTTTTAGGAATGCTTGAATGGCCTGCATGGCAATGGATTTCTAACATTCTCTCCGTCGCCCGCACCCATCCCCGCGGGCGATGCTCCCCTCCCTTTTCTCCTTGGGGAGGGGAGCTTTCATATTCCCCCTTTGTCCGAGAGAGACAACCATGCACGCCATCATCAAGAAGGCCGCGCTCGCTGCAGCGCTGGCCACTGCTTCGCTGTCCGCGCACGCGCTGGAAACCAAGATCTCCGTCTACGCCGACGTCGACCCGACCCTGGCACTGCTGCGTGATGACGGCACCCCGCTGCCGGACGTGGTCAACCTTACCCACGATCCGCTGCGCGGCCTGATTCCGGACACGCAGCGCGTGCGCATCCACTCCAATGATGACACCGCCGATATCGAGGCGCGTATCGATGGTGCGTTTGCCCTCGCAAATGAGACCGGCACCGTCACCGTACCGATGAGCATCAGCCTCAACAATCGCGCACTGGGTGCCGCCGCCATCGAATACAAGGCAGTCGACCTGTTCACCGGCGCCGGCTCGACTCCGGGCGCCTCGATTTCGATGCCGTTGACCATTGCCCAGGCCACCCCGGCCCCGATCACCACCAAGGGTCGCTACAGCGGCATCGTCAACGTCGTGCTGAACCAGAAGGCGACCTCGCCGTAATCCCCGCGCCGGCCCGGTTCCCGGGCCGGCCGCTTCTCCAGCGGTACCCCCATGACCTCACACGCCCCCGCCGTCACCCGGCTGGCGGTCGCGCTCGCCCTGGCGTTGTCCACTCCGCTGGCGGCCGCGCGCGGCGTCCCGCCCGGTTTCGAAGACCTGGTCGAAGGACAGACCGAACAACTCGACATCCAGCTGTTCGGCCGCTCGGCCGGGCTGTCGCCGGTGCGCGTCACCCTGGAGCATGTGCAGCTGGAGGATCCCGCGCGCGTGCTGCAGGCACTGGACCTGTCCGCCGAGGCGCAGGCCGCGCTGCTGCCGGCGCTGTCGCAGCCGCTGCCACGCAACAGCCACCTGGCCTGCCGGTTCGGGGGCGCCGAGGCCGGTTGCGGCTATCTGGATCCCCCGCAAGACCCTGCGGCCGCGCGCGCGCTGTACGACGAAGGCGAGGGCGCCGTGCACCTGTTCGTGGCCCGCCAGTGGATCGGTGGCGAGCCCGCCGCGGAACGCTTCCACGCGCTCAGCAGCAATGCCGAGAACGCTTTCCTGCACCAGCAGGTGCTCAACCTCACCGGTGGGCGCGACTACCAGTCGTTCAGTGCGCGCGGCACCGGCGTTCTGGGCCTGTTCCAGCGGGGCCATATGTCCGCCGACTGGTACTTCACCCAGCAGCGCTACCGCAGCAGCGGTGGCGATGCGCATTTCGAATTCGACAACGTCTATTACCGCCATGACCTGGGCCAGCAGTACTACCTGCAGGCCGGGCGCATGGACCGCCGCAACCTGTCCAGCCCACAGGGCGGCACCTTCGGTTTCAGCATGCTGCCGCTGGACCGCTTCGACGGTGCCCGCGTGGGCACCACCCAGGCTTACGTGGACAGCGATGCTGCCGTGCAGGCCTCGCCATTGACGGTCCTGCTCGCCCGCGATGCGCGCGTGGACGTGTTCGACGGCGAGCGCCTGCTGCAGACCTACTACCTGCAGGCCGGCATCAACCAGATCGATACCCGCAACTTCCCGTTCGGCAGCTACTTGGTGCGCATGCGCATCTACGAGGATGGCGTGCTGGTGCGTACCGAAGAGGCTCCCTTCGACAAGGGCGGCGACTGGACCGACAGCCAATGGCAGTGGTTCGTGCAGGGTGGCCGCCGCAACGAGCGGCGCAGCGATCGCTTCGACAGCGAACAGGTGGCGGTGGCCGGCATGCGCGTGCCCTTGGCACGCGACCTGGCCGTTACCGCGGGCGTTGCCCATCTGGGCGGGCACAGCTATGGCGAACTGCGCGTCGACCTGCGCCGCGTGCTGGCCACGCAGGAAATGCGCGCAACGTTCAGCGGCATGCGCGGCAGCGATGGCAGCCACGGCCAGCAGCATCAGCTGTCATACCGGCGCAAGGCGTCCTGGAACATCTACCAGCAGCGCATGCGTGGCAAGGCCTGCCAGTTCGAGGCCGATGCACGGGACCGCCTGGGCTGCACCAACTCGCTCAGCGGATCGGTCTCGCTGCCGATCGCCGGTGGTACGGCGTATCTGGGGTATACCCGGCGCCAGACCTGGCGCACCGGTTGGAGCCGTCCTGGTGACGATGATCCGTTGGCGCCACTGGATCCATTCCTGCCGCCGCAACCGCTGCAACCGCACCGTGAGCCGCAGCTCAGCCGCACCTGGCAGGCCAGCTTCAGCCGCAGCCATCGTTGGCAGGATTTCAGCGTCTCCACGCGGCTGGGCCTGTGGCAGCAGCACAGCCACGACAGTGCCCGCGACACCCGCACGCGCGACCGTGGCATCTACCTCAACGTGAGCTTCACCCGCCTGCAGCGCAGCCATGTTGGCAACGGCCAGCGCCGCTATGCGGTGGACATGCGACAGCCGCAGCACCAGCGGCCGGAGATCAACTACAGCGTCGGCCAGAGCTATCGCCAGGAGGTGGACGCGCAGTTCCGTGAGCTGACCTCCGAGCTGCGCGCCAACAACAACGACCGCTACAGCGCATCGCTGGGCGGGCAGCTGCAGAACCGTTACGGACAGACCGGCGCCACCGTGGCGTACTACCAGCAGCATGGCCGCAGCGAGACCGCTTACAGCGGCACGCACAGCTCGGCCTTCGCACTGGGCCGGCGCGGTGCCTACTGGGGCGCAGGCAGCGGCGCCGACGCCGGGCTGGCGGTACAGGTAGGCGCCACCGATGACCTGGACCTGCAGGGCGTGGCGGCCGAACTGCAGGTGAGCGGCGCGGGCCGGCAACGGTTGCAGATCGGCGAGCGCCGGCTGCTGCCGTTGACCGCCTACCAGTCGCACCGTGCCGAACTGCAGGACGCCAGCAACGACGCCAGCATGGCCGCCATCCGGGTGAGCGGTGTGGGCGGTGCGCGCCCGATGTTCCTGGCCCCGGGGCGGCTGATGCGTATGCCGGTGCCGATCGAAGTGACCTACACCTTCATCGGCACCGCCCGCACGCTGGCCGGCGCGCCGCTGGGCGGCGCCCGCATCCTCAACGCGCCGGTGCCCGGCACCAGCGCCAACGGCGGCTTCGTCGCCGACTTCCCGCGTCGCGAGACAACGCTCTACCTGCTGCAGGACGACCGCCTGCTGCACTGCCCGCTGCAGGTGCGCGAGCGCCGCCAGGTGGTGCTGCTGGTCGGTGCCGTGCGCTGCGAACCGCTCGCCGTGGCCCAGCTGCCGGCGGAGATCCGCCAGCAGGCGCGCGTCACCCGGCTGCTGCAGGAACGCGCGCTGATTGCCGCCACGCCCCAGACCGCTGCTGCAGGAGGAACGCCATGAGCCGGCGTGTGTTGTTCGTGTTGATGCTGGTGTGCGCGCTGGCCGTGCTGATGCCGCGGGCGTGGGCGCAGTGGCCGCCAGAGACGCATCCCACCGACCAGAGCCGGGACATCGTGATGACGTGGGACCGCTCGGCCGTGCCCGGTGACGTGGAGCTGTGGGCGCCGAGGACGGTGCTGGGGTTCAGTCATGACGTGGCGATGAAGTACGGGCAGATCCATGTGGTGTGTGGGTCTGCGTCAGATCCGGTGTCTGGAAAGTGCCCTACAGAGGGGGTGCCCACCATCGCATTCGGGCAATCAGAAGTATGGGTCCAAGCCGTTGAGCAGCGCACGGGGCTTCGTTCGGACATTCGCGCAGTTGGTCATGTCCTAAGAATTCTCTCAGGACGCATCTGTTCAATCGATTTCTGGGATAAGAACCCGCGTTGGCTCAATGCATCATTTTGGTTCGAGTGCTCTCCAGGTGTGGAGTTTCCTCTGGGAACCGGAGTCCAGCTGACACTGCCTCAATCGGAGATTTCGCGTCTCGTCGCAGGCCACTGGAAGGCCACGATGCGCCTGAATATCAAGGCAGATCCCGCCGCAGCACCGGTCGCCACCGCCACCTTCAACTTCGATTTCACCGTCACCGACTACGACGCGATCTCGATCTACTTTCCGGCCTTCGACACCATTGCGCCGCTGGTCAACATGGACCTGCGCTACGACCCCATCAAGCAGATGGTGGGCGGCCGCAAGCAGCTGGAGATGTGCCTCTACGACGGCCTCGGCTCGCAGAGCGAGTTCATCGGCGTCACCGTGCGCGACAGCGGGCCGCGCCCGCCACCCGGCAGCGACTTCGCGGTCTGGCACCGCGATGGTGGCAGCGACGACCGTCAGCGCCTGGACTACCACGTCAGCCTGAACTACGGCGGGCGCGATATCCGCATGCGGCATGGCGTGGAAGAACTGCTGCGCGGTATCGACAGCGCCGAGCTGCGCCTGGTGATGCTGCCCGGCATCAGCCAGCCGGTCTATTGCGTGCCCACACCGCTGACATTGCTGACACCTCCCACCCCTGTCGCCAGCAAGCGCCCCGGTCTCTACGAGGGCGAGCTGACGGTGGAACTGCGCGTACCCACCGCCAAACCCTGATCCCACACGGAGCCTGCCATGAACAAACTGATCGTCTGGATGCTGCCGTTGAGTGCGCTGCTTGCGCCAGCAGCACACGCCAACCTGTCCATCCATCCCATGCGAACCGCGATGGACGCCAAGCGGGGTGCGCAGATCCGCGTCTACTCGCAGTCCACTCGCCCGCAGTATGTACAGGCCAGCCTGCGACGCATCGACAACCCGGCAACGCCCCGCGAACAGGAGCAGGATATCGAGGTCGCCGATTCGGCCATAGCCATTACGCCCGGCAAGTTCGCGCTGTCAGGCGGTGGCAATCGCCTGATCCGGCTGATCCCACTGCAGCCGGTGCAGAAGGAAACCGCATACCGGGTGTACTTCGAAGGTGTGCGCGGCCCGGAAGGCACTGAACTGGAAAGCAGCGAAGACGCTGCGCACGCCGACGTCGGCGTCAGCCTGGTATGGGGCGCGCTGGTGAACGTGGTGCCCGCCGACGGTGTGGTCAGCCTGAGTGTACGTGGCAACACGCTGCACAACAGCGGCACGCTGCGCGTGGGCATTGTCCATGCGGCCGAATGCACGGCGGCCGGCGTCTGCACGCCGCACGACCTCTCGCACAGCCTGTACCCGGATGCCGATTTCACCCTGCCGTTCCAGCCGCAGCCGGGCAATTCTCTGCGCCTGCGCTACCGGCTCAGCCAGGACGGCTATCGCGAGCATGTCCAGGACGTGGCCATCCAGTCCAGTTGATCCCCCTCCCTGCGTCCCGCGCATGGCGCGGGATGTCTTTTCCGCAAACTGTTAAGGAGAAAGACCATGAATCGAATCTATCGGCGTATCTGGAATGCCGCCCGGCAGTGCTGGGTGGTGGCGAGCGAGCTGGCTGTCGCAAGGCGCTGCGGTGCTTCAAGAAGCAAGCTGGCGTTGCGGGTTGTTGCGCTTTCCGTGTCCACGATTGGCGCTATGGACGCCGGCGCAGTCGAGTACTGGGGGTGTGACGTCTTCGATCTGGGCAAGCCCGAGCTCCGCTGCGCGCCACACCTTGGTCAAACCGATGCGGTCCCCTATGCAAGCTCCAAGTTGTCCACGTCCAAGGAGTATCTGATCATGGGCGGCGGGGCCTACAACGACGGATCGTGGAACGCCACCTTTGGTCACAAAGCCAAGGTGCTTGGCAACTACAACACTGCTCTCGGCCAACAGGCATACATCAGTGGTGTGGACAGCGTTGCAGTTGGCTACAACGCCACGGCCCAGCTGGGGCACAGCACAGTGGTGGGTGCCAACGCCTATGGCAAGGGCATCGGGTCCACTGCCTTCGGAAACAAGGCGTCAGCCACGCGCCAGAACTCGATCGCCATCGGTAGTGGATCGCTCTCGCAGAGCGAGAACTCAGTGGCGATCGGTGCAAATTCCCTTGCCAGTGAAGTGAACACCGTCTCCGTCGGCAGTGACAAGGAGAAGCGGCGGATCGTCAACGTAGCCGATGGGCGGATCACCGCAGCCAGTACCGACGCCGTCACGGGCAAGCAGCTGTACGCGACCAACAGCAAGCTGGGTGCGGTCGAAGCAAACGTTGGCACCATGAAAAATGATCTGACAGCGGTTCGGACGCTTGCGCAGTCCGCCACCAATCGCATCGATGCCACCACCCTGGCACTGGGTAGGGGCGCGATCGCAGAATCGGGGAGCTACGGCATCAGCACCGCCATCGGCAACAATGCCAAGGCCTACAACGGTCGCAGTGTCGCACTCGGGTTCGATGCGCTGGCTGGCGTCGATGCGGAGGGCAACCGAGTGACCGGCCAGAATGCCGGCGTTTCCATCGGTGCAAACACGCGCAGCGCAAACGGCGCGGTCGCGACCGGCTTCCGGGCCATTGCCAGCGGGAACTTCTCCATTGCTGTAGGCGGTGACGCCAATGCGGCCGCCGAACATGCCACTGCAATGGGGTACCTGAGCAAAGCCACGGCAAAGCAGTCCACGGCGCTGGGGCGTGGCAGCGAGGCCAAGGCGCAGTTCGCCACCGCGCTGGGCAATCTTGCGGTATCGGCCAATACCAGTGCCGTGGCATTGGGTGACCGGGCCAACGCCCGCCATGACAATGCAGTGGCACTGGGTGCCGGCTCTGTCACGGCGTCGGTCAACTCCGTTTCGGTGGGCAGTGCCACGCTGAGGCGCAAGATCCAGTACATTGCCGACGGCGTGGTCAGCAATGGCAGCACCGACGCGATCACCGGCAATCAGCTGTTCGCGACCAACCAGGCCGTGTCCACTGCCCAGAGCACGGCCACGAGCGCGCAGACGGCGGCCAATGCTGCCAAGGCCGACGCCGCCAAGGCACTGACCGAGACGACCGCGCTCGCGGGCCTGGTCTCTCAGACCGCCGCCACCGGCAATGTCCGCCTGGGTGGGAAGAACAGCGGCACCGTACTGGACGTGCGCAACAGCGCCAACGCCAGCCGGAAGGTTACCGGTGTAGCGGATGGCACGGTAAGTGCCAGCAGCAATGAAGCGGTCAACGGCAAGCAGCTCAATGCCACCAACGTGCAGGTGGCTGCCGTGGAGAAAGCGGCTACGGCCGCGCAGGCGGATGCAACGGTTGCAAAGGCAGACGCTGCCAAGGCGTTGGTCGGCACGGCTGCGCTGGAAGGACTGGTCAACCAGACCGCCGCCAACGGCAATGTCCGTCTGGGCGAGAAGAACAGCGGAACTGTGCTGGACGTGCGCAACAGTGCCAACGCCAGCCGGAAGGTTACCGGCGTGGCGGATGGCACGGTAAGCGCCAGCAGCAATGAAGCGATCAACGGCAAGCAGCTCAATGCCACCAATGTGCAGGTGGCTGCCGTGGAGAAGGCGGCCGCAGCTGCGCAGGCGGATGCAACGGTTGCGAAGGCGGACGCTGCCAAGGCGTTGGTCAGCACGACCGCGCTGGAAGGACTGGTCAGTCAGACCGCCACCAACGGCAATGTCCGTCTGGGCGAGAAGAACAGCGGAACTGTGTTGGATGTGCGCAACAGCGCCAACGCCAGCCGGAAGGTTGCCGGTGTGGCGGATGGCACGGTAAGTGCAAGCAGCAATGAAGCGGTCAACGGCAAGCAGCTGAATGCCACCAATGTGCAGGTGGCTGCCGTGGAGAAAGCGGCTACGGCGGCGCAGGCGGATGCAACGGTTGCGAAGGCAGACGCTGCCAAGGCGTTGGTCAGCACGGCTGCGCTGGAAGGGCTGGTCAGTCAGGTCGCCGTCAACGGCAATGTCCGTCTGGGCGAGAAGAACAGCGGAACCGTGCTGGACGTGCGCAACAGCGCCAATACAAACCGCAAAATCATTGGGCTGGCAGATGCTCAATTGAATGCCACAAGTTCGGAGGCCGTATCTGGGCGTCAACTTCATGATACGAACAGTAGAGTGTCGGTGCTGGAGACTATGAATCAGTATCTGAGCATTGGCGTTGATTCGTTTAGCCAGCGCGCCGAGGCAGGGCTTCTTGGTGTCGCTATTGGCGATTCCGCAAAGGCCGGCAACGAGGGTGGAACTTCGGTTGGGGCATTCTCCTCCGCGCTGGGTGTGAATTCTGTTGCAATTGGGCGCGGGGCGACCGTGTCCGCTGCAGCTTTGAATGGCTTCTCGATGGGAACAGGCGCACATGTGGCAGCGACCAATGGTGTCGCCATTGGTGCCGGATCTAGGATTCATCTAGGCGCAGACGGAGCGCTGGCCTTGGGTGCAGGGGCCGAGGCCACCGAGGCTGGAACGGCTTCCTTTGGGAGTAGTGGCGCCGAGCGCCGCCTCGTTAACATCGCCCGTGGCACCGCTGATCACAACGCCACGACCGTCTCTCAGCTGAAGGACTCCCTCGCCACCCTCGGCGGCAGCGCAGGCATGGATGCCAGCGGCAACATCATTGCCCCGATCTACTCGGTGCAGGGCGGTACACAGAACACCGTTGAGGGCGCGCTGATGGCGCTCGATGGCGCTGTCATCACTGCAGGCCGCCGTGTGGATAAGGTGGAGGGTCAGCTCAACTCGATCTTCCAGGACACCCCCTCGGTCCGCGCCGACGGTCTCAACCAGCTCACCCTCGCCGGAACCCACGGCATGGTCATCTCCAACGTGGCCAACGGCCTGGTCGCCGCCGGCAGCCGTGATGCGGTCAATGGTGGCCAGCTGCATTCGATGCAGCAGCAGCTCAACGGCCGTATCGATGGCCTGGAAGAGCGCATCGATGCGCCGCAGCCGCGGGCAATGGCTGTCGCTTCGGCGCCGGAGCCGGAAGCACCGGTGCCGCAGGCCGAAGGCGGCCAGCAGGTGGCGTCGGTCGGCGAGGGTGAGAAGCTCGCGCCGCAGCCGAAGTCGAAGCAGGACGAGACGCCCAAGCCGCAGGTCGACACCGCTGAATTGGAGAAGATGCTGGCCCGCGCCAACGAGTACACCGATGGCGCGATCAGCAATTTCGAACGTCGCCTGGACAAGATGGACAAGCGTTTCAACCGCATGGCGGCGATGAGCAGCGCGCAGACCGCGATGGCGATGAACACTGCGGGCCTGGCCACCTACAACCGCCTCGGTGCGGGCGTGGGCTACAGCGAGGGTGAGTCGGCGATGGCGGTCGGCTACCAGCGCGTGCTCAACGAAAAGGGCTCGGCCACCTTCAGCCTCAATGGTGCGTTCACCAACAGTGGCGAACGCAGCATGGGCGTCGGCGTCGGCATCGGCTGGTAAGCCATGGAGCCCCGGCGTGACGCGCGTAATCCGCCCCGCCGCGCCGGGGCCCTTGCCGAGGAAATGGCAATGTATCGATGGGTAAGCCGGTTCATCAGCTACCGCACGTTCTATCTGTGGCGGGCACGTTTTTACTACTACACCCGCAATCTGGACCGCTGGCTGCTGTTCGCCCTGCTGTGCGTGGCGGGCGTGGGCTTGGCGGCCTGGTACACCTGGCGGGTATCGAGCGTGCCGCCGCCGCGCGTGCATCCGGAGGCCGCCGCGCTGCGCGTGGAGAACATCACCCAGGAGGCGATCCATCGCATCGTGCTGGTGCGGCATGGCGGCCCAACCCCGGGCGAGCCGTTCACCACCCCGGAGGATGTCCGCGCCGGCACGCTGCGCACACTGCGGGTGCGGCAGCTGCTGGACAGTGCAATGGTGTGGCAGCTGAAGGCCCACATGCTGGCCGACATGGCGGCATACATCGATGCCACCGGAAGCTGCTTCCCTTTCCCGTGCTGGCAGGTGAGCCATCGGCTGGAGCTCATGCGTGCGGCGGAGGCGGAGAACGCGGCCATCAATCGGGCGCTGGAGCCGGTACTGGAGATCCCGTTGGACAGAATGCCCAATCTCAACGGCGGTGAGCGCGCGCGGATACAGACGGCGTGGTCGGACCCGTTCGGCGATGTATACAACCAGACCTGGTTGCTGGGCGATCTGCAGAACATGCACGCGCGGATGATGATGGCGTACCCGCAGCGGGTGGGAGCCCCTTGGTTGATGCGCCTGCTTGGCGATGAAACGGAGGAGCAGCACCATGATGTCTGGTAGGGCAACGCATCTCCTGTAGAGCCGAGCCATGCTCGGCTGCTCTTCGGTCAGCTATCCGGATGCCTGATGCACCGCGCGGACCAACGGTCCGCACCCACCAGAACCTGCGCAACCGTCACCCGCCGATGTACGCGGTGATCTCCGCTTCGGCCAGCAGCTGCCGCAGCTGTGCGACAGACGCGCGTCGCATCGGCTTCTCATCCACCGGCGACAGCGGCGCCTGGCGCAGCGCATCGTACGGCAGCACGGCCAGGTCGAAGGTCAGCTCCTCGGCACTGAACACCCACACCGGCACGTCCAGGCTGCGTTCGCGGTCCATGCGCAGCCGGCGCGTCCGCGATTCGGCGGGAATGCCGTGCTCGTCCAGGAAGCGATGCACGGCTTCCGGGTCGTCGCTGTGCAGGTGCAGCTGCACCGGGCTGTTGGCATCGGCGGTGCCTTCCAGCACCGGGCCGGCCAGCCGTGGGGCGAAGCCGTGCAGGAACTCCAGCGCGCGCATCGCGGCCTCGCGGCGGCGCTGCAGTTCATTGCCGTGCTGGGGCCCGGAGAACAGCCGCTGGTACTCGCGCAGGGCGTCTTCGATCTCGGTGTTGCGCGGCAGGGAGGCATCGTCGTGGATGCCGAGCCGGCTGGCGGCCTTCAGCTTGGCCTGGTGGTAGTCGCGGATGCCGCCTTCAGCCATCAGGCGGGCGGCTTCGTGGGCGAGGCGGTGGCGCCGCTCGCGGGTCTGGCTGGCAGCATGCTGGCGGGCGCGATGCATGCGAGGACTCCTGTTGCGACCTGGCTACAGACTAGCGCACGGATGTGACATCCGCGTAGGCGTTTTCCCGGATGGGAGCAAGCGGGTGCCGTTGATCCTGTAGAGCCGAGCCCATGCTCGGCTGCTCTA
>NZ_KV791336.1:0-6437 GCF_001807895.1 Stenotrophomonas sp. HMSC10F07 | reverse complement strand
GGCTTGGCCGCGGCATCCATGCCGCGGACACCCCGCACCCCGACACCGCCCCACCCCTGACAGTTTCCCGGTGACGGTGGGTGAACTGCGATGACTGGTAGGTGTCGACCTTGTTCAGCACGGATCATTACGAACTGGTGGGTGTCGACCTTGGTCGACACCAAGAGCGAAGCGACCGGCGTTTGATTTTGATTTTCTATTTTCTTCTCCGTGGCTGGACGCACACGGAAACTGTCAGAGGCCGGGCGGGTGGGTTGCGCAGGACCGTTGACGCCATGGATGGCGCCATCGAGCCCCCATGGATGGGTTTACGGCGTGTCCTGCGCAACCCAGCCGCCCGGCCAAGCGCGGCTTTTGCTTTACGCGACCAAGCAACCAGCCACGAGGGGCTGCGCCGTTGGCTGGAACACCCTGTTACCCATACGAGGCATGTCCCCGTCACAGCCGCATGCGATGCTGACCACCTGATCCCTGCCAGCGAGAACGCCCGCATGACCACCATCATCGCTCCGCGCGTGCACGACATCGGCGGCCTCGAAGTCCGCCGCGCCGTCCCCACCCTGCAGGCGCGCAGCATCGGCTCGTTCGTGTTCGTCGACCAGATGGGCCCGGCACTGATGCACCCCGGCACCGCCATCGACGTGCGCCCGCATCCGCATATCGGCCTGGCCACGGTTACCTATCTGTGGTCGGGCGCCATCGGCCACCGCGACACCCTGGGCTCGGATCAGGTGATTCGTCCCGGTGACGTCAACTGGATGACCGCCGGCCGCGGCATCGCCCATTCCGAACGCACGCCACAATCGGACCGCGACCATGACAACCCGATCCACGGCATGCAGACCTGGGTCGCGTTGCCGAAGTCGCATGAGGAAATCGAGCCGGCGTTCTATCACCATGCCGCTGCCACCCTGCCCGAGCAGCGCCGCAAGGGTGCCTGGCTTCGGGTGATCGCTGGCCGCGCCTATGGCGAGGAATCGCCGGTGAAAGTGTTCGCCGATACGCTCAATGTGGCGATCGATCTGGACCCGGACGCGGAAATCGACATCGACGACGGCCACCGCGAGCGCGCGTTGTACATCCTTGAGGGCGACGCGCAGTTGGATGGCGTGGACATTCCCGCACAGCACCTGGTCATCCCCGAAGCCGGCGCACGCGGCCGCCTGCGCGCAAAGACACCGGTGAAGGCGATGCTGTTCGGTGGCGAGCCGCTGGATGGCCCGCGCCACCTGTGGTGGAACTTCGTGTCCAGCTCGAAAGAGCGTATCGAGCAGGCGAAGCACGACTGGGAAGCCGGTCGCTTCGGCACCATCCCCGGCGACGACAAGGAGTTCATCCCGCTGCCGCAGTACTGAGCATCGCGTGTTGCACACATCCGAGGGTGTATTCCTGCACCTGGCGTTGACGCTACAGTCACCCGCTGATCATTGAAATGTGACATAAATCACACTTTCGACCGTCAAAGGAGTGCAACACATGAGCATGGGTAAACGCTTGTCCGCCGAGTTCCTCGGCACGTTCTGGCTGGTTCTGGGTGGCTGTGGCAGTGCAGTGCTGGCCGCCAAGTTCGGTGGTGACGGCAATCCGCTGGGTATCGGTTTCCTCGGCGTGGCGCTCGCCTTCGGCCTGACCGTGGTGACCGGCGCCTATGCGTTCGGCCATATCTCCGGTGCGCACTTCA
Organism: Stenotrophomonas sp. HMSC10F07; assembly: GCF_001807895.1. NCBI lineage: Bacteria > Pseudomonadati > Pseudomonadota > Gammaproteobacteria > Lysobacterales > Lysobacteraceae > Stenotrophomonas > Stenotrophomonas sp. HMSC10F07. The sequence continues at coordinate 4,756 of NZ_KV791336.1, read as the reverse complement.
ATCCGGCGGTCAGCGTCGGCCTGTGGGCGGGTGGCCGCTTCCCGACCAAGGACCTGGTGCCGTACGTCATCGCCCAGGTTGCGGGTGGCCTGCTGGCCGGCTTCATCCTGCTGCAGATCGCCTCCGGCGCCAGTGGCTTCGCCATCGATGGCAGCCAGGCCGGAGCGTTCGCCAGCAATGGCTATGGCGCGCTGTCGCCCGGTGGTTACAGCGTGGCGGCGGCCTTCCTGTGCGAAGTGGTCCTGACCGCGGTGTTCCTGATCGTGATCATGGGCTCCACCCACGGCAAGGCACCGGCCGGGTTCGCCCCGCTGGCGATCGGCCTGTCGCTGACCCTGATCCACCTGATCAGCATCCCGGTCACCAACACGTCGGTGAACCCGGCCCGCTCCACGGCCGTTGCCTTCTTCGCCGGCAGCGGTGCGGTCAGCCAGTTGTGGCTGTTCTGGGTCGCCCCGTTGCTGGGCGGCGCGATCGGTGGCCTGATCTACAAGTGGATCGGCAACGACCGCTGATCCCCGCAGCAACCATTGCGGGCGGCCCTCGGCCGCAATGGTTGCGCTTGCAACCGCGAATTGTGCGATTGCTCACGTTCCGTTAAGGTTGAGTTGACCGTCCGTGCACATGCCGGATGGGGGGCGTCCGGGGATGGGATGCCATGGTCGCCGGCTCCGCTGGCGAAGCCAACCAATTCATCACCTTGGGGGATGCATGAAGTTCGTGCCTGTCATGTTGTCGAGCCTGCTTTTCGCTGCGGCCCACGCCGCCGCGCAGGCGCCGTCCGAATGTCCTTCGCTGCCGGCCAGCAGCGGTCTGCAGTGGCAGCAGCAGGTGCAGGCCGATTTCCTGGTCTGCCGCGCCAGCACCCCTGACGGCCGCGAAGTGCTGAGCCTGATGCTCAGCGCGCGTGACCCGTCCATTCCGCTGAACCGCTCGCTGCGGCAGGAAAAAGGCAGCTTCGGCGGTGAATCGCTGTACTGGTACCAGCCCGACCTGGGCGGCCAGCAACCGCCGGGGTATGCCGAACGGCGCATCAGCGTGGTCAAGCTCGACAAGGGGCGTTACGCGCAGATTTCGCTGTATCCGGACAGCGCGCAGGAGCTGGGGTCACTGCAACAGCTGGCGCAGGGCATGAGCCTGACCCCGTCGGCCGTGGCCGCCGGGCGCTGAGGATGACGGGGATGGCTGCCTGGCAGCATCCCCGCAGCGCGACCCCATCCAACGGTTGTGCCGGTCGCTGGCCGGCACCCCGATCCGCCTCCATGCGAGGCAGTTGCCGGCCAGCGGCCGGTACTACGTCAGAACTTGCCTTCCTGGAAATCGACGAAGGCCTGCATCAGTTCCTGCCGCGTGTTCATCACGAACGGCCCGTGGCGCATCACCGGTTCGCGCAGCGGACGGCCGGCCACCAGGATCAGGCGCGCGCCTTCATTGCCGGCCGAGATGTGCAACTGCTCGCCACCGCCCAGCACCGCCAGTTCCTGGCGGGCGACGTCGCGCGCGGCGTCCTGCTCACCCACGGTCACGCCACCTTCGAATACGTACGCAAAGGCGTTGTGCCCTTCCGGCAGCGCATAGGTCCAGGCACGGTCGGGCGCCAGCGTGATGTCGAGGTAGAGCGGGTCGGTGGCCGGTTGCACGATCGGGCCGCGGGTGCCATCGACCGTGCCAGCAATCACCTTCACCTCCACGCCCGCTTCCGGGTGCACCACCGGAATCCGCTCAGGCGCGAACTCCTGGTACTTCGGCTCGGTCATCTTCTCCTTCGCCGGCAGGTTCACCCACAGCTGGAAGCCACGCATCTGCCCGCTTTCCTGCTCGGGCATCTCCGAGTGCACCAGGCCGCGGCCAGCGGTCATCCACTGCACGCTGCCCGGGGTCAGCAGGCCTTCGTTGCCATGGTTGTCGCGATGCCGCATGCGCCCGTCGAGCATGTAGGTGACGGTCTCGAATCCGCGGTGCGGATGCTCCGGGAAACCGGCGATGTAGTCCTCGGCGCGGTCGGTGCCGAATTCATCGAGCAGCAGGAACGGATCGAGGTCGGGCAGCGTCGGGCCACCGATGACGCGGGTCAGGCGCACGCCGGCACCGTCGGAGGTGGGCATGCCACGGATGGTCCGCAGCACGCGGACCGGTTCGGGAAAGCTCATGGCGACTCCTGTTGGATGGATGCCACTGAAGATGGACGCCGCACGGCCACACGCCAATGGACGGCGCCGCAACCGATTGTTCCATCCCTGATGTTCGCTGCACGTCAGCACAACAAGCGTACGACCAAAGTACTACCGCCGATTCGTCCTGTGCCAATTGACCCTGTCGAGGGCACGCGGGACTCTTTGACTGTCTTTCCGGGAGAGAGCACCTCATGAAAGGGTTTTCCAAAATAGGCTGGGCGGTCCTCGCCCTGCTCGGCGCCTTCTGTCTGGGCACCGTGGCCCTGCGCCGCGGCGAACACATCAATGCGCTGTGGATCGTCGTCGCCGCGGTTTCGCTGTACCTGGTGGCCTACCGCTTCTACAGCCTGTTCATCGCCAACAAGGTGATGCAGCTGGATCCGACCCGGGCCACGCCGGCGGTGATCAACAACGATGGCCTGGACTACGTGCCGACCAACAAGCACGTATTGTTCGGCCACCACTTCGCCGCCATCGCCGGCGCCGGCCCGCTGGTCGGCCCGGTCCTGGCCGCGCAGATGGGCTACCTGCCTGGACTGCTGTGGCTGGTGGTGGGCGTGGTGCTGGCCGGTGCGGTGCAGGACTTCATGGTGCTGTTCCTGTCCAGCCGTCGCAACGGCCGTTCGCTGGGCGACCTGGTAAGAGAAGAGATGGGCCAGGTACCCGGCACCATCGCGTTGTTCGGTGCGTTCCTGATCATGATCATCATCCTGGCGGTGCTGGCGATGGTGGTGGTCAAGGCGCTGGCCGAAAGCCCGTGGGGCATGTTCACGGTAATCGCGACGATGCCTATCGCCATCCTGATGGGCGTGTACATGCGCTATATCCGCCCCGGCAAGATCGGCGAGATCTCGGTGGTCGGCCTGATCCTGCTGCTGGCCGCGATCTGGTACGGCGGCAAGGTCGCCGCCGACCCGGTGTGGGGCCCGGCGTTCACGTTCACTGGCACCCAGATCACCTGGATGCTGATCGGCTACGGCTTCGTCGCATCGGTGCTGCCGGTGTGGCTGTTGCTGGCCCCGCGCGACTACCTGTCGACCTTCCTCAAGATCGGCACGATCATCGCGCTGGCCGTCGGCATCCTGATCGTGATGCCGGAACTGAAGATGCCGGCGCTGACCCAGTTCGCCGCCAGTGGCGACGGCCCGGTGTGGAAGGGCGGCATGTTCCCGTTCCTGTTCATCACCATCGCCTGCGGTGCGGTCTCTGGTTTCCATGCGCTGATTTCCTCCGGCACCACGCCGAAGCTGCTGGCCAATGAAGCGCACATGCGCTACATCGGCTACGGCGGCATGCTGATGGAATCGTTCGTGGCGGTGATGGCACTGGTGGCCGCATCGATCATCGACCCGGGCATCTACTTCGCGATGAACAGCCCGGCCGCGGTGATCGGTGCCGATGCTGCGTCGGCGGCGCACTACATCACCAACACCTGGGGCTTCACCATCACGCCGGAGCAGCTGACCGCGACCGCGGCGGCGATCGGCGAGCCGACCATCCTGCATCGTGCAGGTGGCGCGCCGACACTGGCGGTGGGCATCGCGCAGATCCTGCACGAAGCAATCCCCAGTGGCAGCGACGCAATGATGGCGTTCTGGTACCACTTCGCGATCCTGTTCGAAGCATTGTTCATCCTGACCGCGGTGGACGCCGGCACCCGTGCTGGACGCTTCATGCTGCAGGACCTGCTGGGCAACTTCGTCCCGGCGCTGAAGAAGACCGAGTCGTGGACCGCCAACATCATCGGTACCGCCGGCTGCGTGGCGCTGTGGGGCTACCTGCTCTACACCGGTGTGGTCGATCCGTTCGGCGGCATCCAGACCCTGTGGCCGTTGTTCGGCATCTCCAACCAGATGCTGGCCGGTATCGCACTGATGCTGGGCACGGTAGTGCTGTTCAAGATGAAGCGCGACCGCTATGCGTGGGTCACTGCGGTACCGGCGGTGTGGCTGCTGATCTGCACCACCTATGCCGGCTTCATCAAGATCTTCGACAGCAACCCGGCGCAGGGTTTCCTGGCACAGGCACACAAGTTCCAGGCCGCGCTCGCCAGCGACACGATCACGGCGCCGGCCAAGTCGATGGCGCAGATGAAGCAGATCGTGGTCAACGCCTACGTCAATACCGGCCTGACCGCGCTGTTCCTGCTGGTGGTGGGCGCAGTCCTGGTGTATTCGATCAAGACCATCCTGGCGGCACGCCGCAATCCGCAGCGCAGCGACCGCGAGACCCCTTACGTGGCGCTGAAGCCGCATGAAATGGTGGATCTGTGATGAGTACGCAACTGGTTCCCGCCGGCCAGTACCAGGCGCACCGCCGCATCTGGCGGCGCCTGGTGCAGACCGCACGACTGTGCTGTGGCATTCCTGATTACGACAACTACGTCCGGCATATGCTGGAAAAGCATCCGGACCAGGAGCCGATGGACTACAAGACGTTCTTCCGCGAGCGCCAGGAAGCGCGCTACGGCGGACGCAATGGTGGCCGCTGCTGTTGAGGGCCGGGACGGCCTTTTAGCAGGCCAAAGAAGGCCGAGCGCGGGCTCGGCTCTACACGGGCAGAGCGGGTTCGCGGCGCACGCC
>NZ_KV791335.1:0-16361 GCF_001807895.1 Stenotrophomonas sp. HMSC10F07 | reverse complement strand
CGATGGTGCCGACGTTGACGTGCGGCTTGGTGCGTTCGAACTTACCCTTTGCCATTGTTCTATACCTTGATTGTTCGTAAGTGGTTTCAAGAGAGGCTGAGCGAGGCTCAGCCCTTCTTCATGACGGCTTCGGCGATGTTGGTCGGAGCCGGCTCGTAGTGATCGAATTCCATGGTGAAGGTGGCGCGGCCCTGGGTCTGCGAACGCAGTGCAGTGGCGTAGCCGAACATTTCACCCAGCGGGATCATCGCGTTGATGATGCTGGCCGAACCGTCACCGGTGGTGTCGGAGCCCTGCAGCACGCCGCGACGACGGCTGACGTCGCCCATCACGTCACCCTGGTAATCCTCCGGGGTCACGATCTCGACCTTCATGATCGGCTCCAGCAGCACCGGCTTGGCCTTGGCGAAGCCCTGCTTGAAGGCCATCGACGAAGCCAGCTTGAACGCCATTTCCGAGGAGTCGACGTCGTGGTACGAACCGAACACCAGCTTCACCTTGACGTCCACGACCGGGAAGCCAGCCAGCGGGCCGCTGGTGATGGTTTCGCGCAGGCCCTTCTCGACCGACGGGATGAATTCCTTCGGGATCACGCCGCCGGTGATGTCGTTGATGAACAGGAAGTCGTCCTTGATCATCGGAGCGATCTTCGGATCGGCACGGTCGGCAGCAGTGATCGGCGACAGTTCGATCACGACGTGACCGTACTGACCCTTACCACCGGACTGCTTGGCGTGCTTGTAGTCCGACTTGACGTCAGCCAGGGTGATGGTTTCGCGGTAGGCCACCTGCGGCGCACCGACGTTGGCTTCAACGTTGAACTCGCGCTTCAGGCGGTCAACGATGATGTCCAGGTGCAGCTCGCCCATGCCCGAGATGATGGTCTGGCCGGATTCTTCGTCGGTCTTGACGCGGAACGACGGATCTTCCTGGGCCAGACGGCCCAGGGCCAGGCCCATCTTTTCCTGGTCCGACTTGGTCTTCGGCTCGACGGCCATCGAGATCACCGGCTCCGGGAACGTCATGCGCTCCAGGATGATCGGGGCGTCCACGGCGCACAGGGTGTCACCGGTGGTGGTGTCCTTCAGGCCCACGGCAGCGGCGATGTCACCGGCCAGAACTTCCTTGATTTCCTCGCGGTTGTTCGAGTGCATCTGCAGGATGCGGCCGATGCGCTCCTTCTTGCCCTTCACCGAGTTCAGCACGGTGTCGCCACCGTTCAGGGTGCCCGAGTAGACACGGAAGAAGGTCAGCGCGCCGACGAACGGGTCGGTGATGATCTTGAAGGCCAGCGACGAGAACGGAGCCTTGTCGTCCGACTTGCGGGTCATTTCGACGGTGTCGTCGTCAACGTCCACGCCCTTCACGTCCGGCACGTCGACCGGCGACGGCAGCAGCTGGATCACGCCGTCCAGCATGGCCTGCACGCCCTTGTTCTTGAAGGCCGAGCCGCAGTACATCGGCACGATCTCGGTGGCCAGGGTGCGGGTACGCAGGGCATTGATGATTTCAGCCTCGGCCAGCTCTTCGCCGCCCAGGTACTTTTCCATCAGCTCTTCGCTGGCTTCGGCAGCGGTCTCGACCATGAACTGGCGAGCCTCTTCAGCCGGGCCCTGCAGTTCGGCCGGGATGTCGCCGTATTCGAACTTCATGCCCTGCGAAGCTTCATCCCAGTGGATGGCCTTCATCTTCAGCAGGTCGACGACGCCCTTGAAGTTGTCTTCAGCGCCGATCGGCAGCTGCATCGGCACGGCAACCGCACCCAGCTTGGCCTTCAGCTGGCCGACGACCTTCTGGAAGTTGGCACCGGTGCGGTCCATCTTGTTGACGAACGCGATGCGCGGCACGTGGTACTTGTTGGCCTGGCGCCACACGGTTTCCGACTGCGGCTGCACGCCACCGACGGCACACAGGACGAAGACGGCACCGTCGAGCACGCGCAGCGAACGCTCCACTTCGATGGTGAAGTCGACGTGCCCGGGGGTGTCGATGATGTTGAAGCGGTGCTCCGGCAGGGACTTGTCCATGCCCTTCCAGAACGCGGTGGTGGCAGCGGACTGGATCGTGATGCCACGCTCCTGCTCCTGCTCCATCCAGTCCATGGTGGCGGCGCCGTCGTGCACTTCACCGATCTTGTGGCTCTTGCCGGTGTAGAACAGGATGCGCTCGGACGTGGTGGTCTTGCCGGCATCGATGTGAGCCATGATGCCGAAGTTACGGTAACGCTCGATGGGAGTGGAACGGGCCACGGGAGCCTCTCAGATTTCTTGGATTTCGGATGGCCGAACGCCGCCTTTCGGCGGCCTTCGGATTGGCGCAGTCCTTCTGGGACCGCGAGGCAGCACGCACCGAAGTGGTGCTGCCCTGCCTGTTTTACAAGGCCGTCAAACTCACCAGCGGTAGTGGGCGAATGCCTTGTTGGCTTCGGCCATGCGGTGGGTTTCTTCGCGCTTCTTGATGGCGCCGCCGCGGTTTTCCGAGGCGTCGATCAGTTCAGCAGCCAGCTTCTTCGGCATGGTGTTCTCACCACGCTTGCGCGCGGAGTCGATCAGCCAGCGCATGGCCAGGGCCATCTTGCGCGACGAACGCACTTCGACCGGCACCTGGTAGGTGGCACCACCGACGCGGCGCGACTTGACTTCGACCGCCGGAGCGACGTTGTCCAGAGCCTTCTGCACCAGTTCAATGGCGTTGGCGCTGCTGTTCTTCTCGGTGATCACGTCCATGGCGCCGTACACGATCTTTTCGGCGACGGACTTCTTGCCGCTCTGCATGACCATGTTGATGAAACGGGCGATGGTTTCGCTTCCGTGCTTCGGATCGGGCAGGACGGAACGCTGCGGAGTATTACCCTTACGCGACATAGTGCTCTCTCCTTATGCCTTCGGACGCTTGGCGCCGTACTTGGAACGGGCCTGGCGACGCTTGGCAACGCCGGCGGCGTCGAGCGAGCCACGAACGGTGTGGTAACGCACACCCGGCAGGTCCTTGACGCGACCGCCGCGGATCAGGACCACGGAGTGCTCCTGCAGGTTGTGGCCTTCACCACCGATGTAGGAAATCACTTCTTCCTGGTTGGTCAGGCGGACCTTGGCAACCTTGCGCAGAGCCGAGTTCGGCTTCTTCGGAGTGGTGGTGTAGACACGGGTGCAGACGCCACGGCGCTGCGGGCACTTGTCGAGCGCCGGCGAGGCACTCTTGTAGGTGGTCGCTTGCCGCGGCTTGCGGACCAGCTGGTTGATCGTCGCCATCAGTAGGTTCTTCTGATTGGTGGCCGGAAAATCCGGCCAGAGATGCGGAAATGTTAAAGCAGGCCGAAATTTTGGCCTGCTGAGACAGACGATTGTAGCAACCTGCAAGGAAAGCAGTCAAACGCCTCCTGTCAAGCCCGTCCCTGATCCCGGGACGTTACTGGGGGGCCTCCATGTACCCCGTTCAGATTGGCTGGGTCGATCACGGACGACCTCCCCTGCCCTTTCCCAATCCCATCGATGGACCGATGGGGTGGTCCGGCCTTGCGGCCGGACCGGATACCTCATTCTTCGCCCGAGGCCTGTTCAGCTTCGGCTTCAACCACCGGGGACTCGACCGCAGCCGGGGTGCCGGCCAGGGTCTGCATTTCCGAGTCGGTGAGACCGGTCGCGCCGCGACGGCGGCTGCTGTGGTAGGACAGGCCGGTACCGGCCGGAATCAGGCGGCCGACGATGACGTTTTCCTTCAGGCCACGCAGGTTGTCCTTGGTACCGCGGACGGCAGCCTCGGTCAGCACTCGGGTGGTCTCCTGGAAGGAGGCCGCCGAGATGAACGATTCGGTCGCCAGCGAGGCCTTGGTGATACCCAGCAGGACCGGATCGAAGCGCGCCGGCAGTTCGTTGCGGGTCGACAGGCGCGCATTCTCCTCGATAACGCGCTGGCGCTCCACCTGTTCGCCGTTCAGGAACTTGCTGCTGCCCTGGTCGGTGATCTCGACCTTGCGCAGCATCTGGCGGGTGATCACCTCGATGTGCTTGTCGTTGATCTTCACGCCCTGCAGGCGGTACACGTCCTGGATTTCCTTGACCAGGTAGGCAGCCAGCGGCTCGACACCCAGCAGGCGCAGGATGTCCTGCGGGCTCGGCTCGCCGTCCACGATGGTTTCACCCTTGGTGACATGCTCGCCTTCGAACACGATGACCTGGCGGTACTTCGGGATCAGCTCTTCGTGCTCCGAACCATCGGTGTCCTTGATGATCAGGCGCTGCTTGCCCTTGGTGTCCTTGCCGAAGCTGATGATGCCCGAACGCTCGGCCAGCACCGCCGGATCCTTCGGCTTGCGCGCTTCGAACAGGTCGGCCACGCGCGGCAGACCACCGGTGATGTCGCGGGTCTTCGACGCTTCCTGCGGGATCTTGGCGACAACGTCGCCCACGCCCACCGGGGCGCCGTCCTGCAGGTTGACGATCGAGCGCGGCGGCAGCAGGTACTGCGCCGGCAGGTCGGTACCCGGGATCGACAGGTCGTTGCCCTTGGCGTCGACGATGCGCACGATCGGGCGCAGGTCCTTGGCCTGGGTACCACGACGCTTCGGATCGGTGATCTCGCGCGACGCCAGGCCGGTCAGCTCGTCGGTCTTCTCGATGACGGTGATGCCGTCGACGAAGTCGATGAAGCGGATGAAGCCGGCCACTTCCGACACGATCGGGTGGTTATGCGGATCCCAGTTGGCCACGGTCTGGCCCGCCTTGATCGCATCGCCGTCCTTGGACGTGATGGTTGCACCGTACGGCAGCTTGTAACGCTCACGCTCACGGCCGTGCGCATCGAGCACCGAGATTTCGCCCGAGCGCGACACCGCCACCAGCGAGCCGTTGGCGTGCTCGACCGACTTGAGGTTGCTGAACTTGACCGAGCCGGTGGTCTTGACGGTGATGTTGTCGACCGCAGCAGCTCGCGACGCCGCACCACCGATGTGGAACGTACGCATGGTCAGCTGGGTACCCGGCTCACCGATGGACTGGGCGGCGATGACGCCGACCGCTTCACCGATGTTGACCAGGTGGCCACGGGCCAGGTCGCGGCCGTAGCAGCGCGAGCAGACACCGAAGGCCGATTCACAGGAGATGGTCGAGCGGACCTTGATGGTCTGCACGCCGGCATCTTCCAGCTTGGCAACCCAGGCTTCGTCCAGCAGGGTGTTGCGGGTGACGATCGGATCTTCGTCGTTGCCCGGCAGGAACACGTCCTCGGCAACCACGCGGCCCAGCACGCGATCCTTCAGCGGCTCGACCACGTCGCCGCCTTCCACGATCGGGGTCATGGTCAGGCCTTCGGTGGTACCGCAATCCACTTCGGTGATCACCACGTCCTGCGCCACGTCGACCAGGCGACGGGTCAGGTAACCGGAGTTCGCGGTCTTCAGCGCGGTATCGGCCAGACCCTTACGGGCACCGTGGGTGGAGTTGAAGTACTCCTGCACGTTCAGGCCTTCACGGAAGTTCGCCTTGATGGGCGTCTCGATGATCGAGCCGTCCGGGCGGGCCATCAGGCCACGCATGCCGGCCAGCTGACGGATCTGCGCCTGCGAACCACGCGCACCGGAGTCGGCCATGATGTACAGCGAGTTCATCGACTTCTGGTCGATGGTCTCGCCCTTGGCATTGACGACCTTCTCGGTACCGATGGTGTCCATCATCGCCTTGGCGATGCGCTCGTTGGTGCGCGACCAGATGTCGACCACCTTGTTGTAGCGCTCGCCGGCGGTGACCAGGCCCGACTGGTACTGCTCCTGGATCTCCAGCACTTCGGCTTCGGCCTCGGTGAGGATGCCCTTCTTCTCGTCCGGGATCAGCATGTCGTCGATGCCGATCGAGACGCCGGCGCGGGTCGCATAGGCGAAACCGGTGTACATCAACTTGTCGGCGAACACGACCGTGTCCTTCAGGCCGAGCTGGCGGTAGCTGGAGTTGATCAGGCGGCTGATGTTCTTCTTGGTCAGCTCGACATTGGCCAGCGCGAACGGCAGGCCTTCCGGCAGGATTTCAGCCAGCAGGGCGCGACCGATCGTGGTGTCCACGATCGAGGTCTTGTTCTGCTTGTTGCCGTCTTCGTCGGTCACCACCTCGGTGATGCGGACCTTGACCTTGGCGTGCAGTTCCACCACGCGGTTGTCGTAGGCGCGCTTGACTTCGGCGATGTTGGCGAAGGCCATGCCCTCGCCCTTCTTGTTCTCCAGCGAGCGGGTCATGTAGTACAGACCCAGCACGACGTCCTGCGACGGCACGATGATCGGCTCACCGTTGGCCGGCGACAGGATGTTGTTGGTCGACATCATCAGCGCACGCGCTTCCAGCTGGGCTTCCAGCGAGAGCGGCACGTGGACGGCCATCTGGTCACCGTCGAAGTCGGCGTTGAACGCGGTGCAGACCAGCGGGTGCAGCTGGATGGCCTTGCCCTCGATCAGTACCGGCTCGAACGCCTGGATGCCCAGACGGTGCAGGGTCGGCGCACGGTTCAGCATCACCGGATGCTCGCGGATGACCTCTTCCAGGATGTCCCAGACTTCGGCTTCTTCGCGCTCGACCAGCTTCTTGGCAGCCTTGATGGTGGTGGCCAGGCCACGACGCTGCAGCTTGGCGAAGACGAACGGCTTGAACAGCTCAAGCGCCATCTTCTTCGGCAGGCCGCACTGGTGCAGGCGCAGGTACGGGCCGACCACGATGACCGAACGGCCCGAGTAGTCGACGCGCTTGCCGAGCAGGTTCTGGCGGAAGCGGCCCTGCTTGCCCTTGATCATGTCGGCCAGCGACTTCAGCGGGCGCTTGTTGGTGCCGGTGATGGCACGACCGCGGCGGCCGTTGTCCAGCAGTGCATCGACCGATTCCTGCAGCATGCGCTTTTCATTGCGCACGATGATGTCCGGCGCGCTCAGTTCGAGCAGGCGGCGCAGGCGGTTGTTGCGGTTGATGACGCGGCGGTACAGGTCGTTCAGGTCGGAGGTCGCGAAGCGGCCGCCATCCAGCGGGACCAGCGGACGCAGGTCCGGCGGCAGCACCGGCAGCACGGTCATGACCATCCATTCCGGACGGTTGCCCGATTCCAGGAAGGCTTCGATCAGCTTGATGCGCTTGGTGAGGCGCTTGAGCTTGGTTTCCGAACCGGTAGCGGCGATTTCCTCGCGCAGGCGGGTCATCTCGGACTGCAGATCGATCGTGCGCAGCAGTTCGTAGACGGCCTCGGCGCCCATGGCGGCGTCGAAGTCGTCACCGTGTTCCTGGCGCGCCTGCAGGTACTGTTCCTCGGTCAGCAGCTGGCGGCGCTCCAGGGCGGTCAGGCCCGGCTCGGTCACCACGTACGCTTCGAAGTACAGCACGCGCTCGATGTCGCGCAGGGTCATGTCCAGCATCAGGCCGATGCGCGACGGCAGCGACTTGAGGAACCAGATGTGCGCGACCGGCGAGGCCAGGTCGATGTGGCCCATGCGCTCGCGGCGCACCTTGGCCAGGGTCACTTCGGTGCCGCACTTTTCGCAGACCACGCCGCGGTGCTTCATGCGCTTGTACTTGCCGCACAGGCACTCGTAGTCCTTCACCGGGCCGAAGATGGCGGCGCAGAACAGGCCGTCGCGTTCCGGCTTGAAGGTACGGTAGTTGATGGTTTCCGGCTTCTTCACTTCGCCGAAGGACCACGAACGGATCAGGTCCGGCGAGGCCAGCGCGATCTTGATCGCGTCGAAGTCCAGCGTCTGGCGCTGCTGGTTGAAGAGGTTGAGCAGGTCTTTCATGGTGTTCTCCAGAAGGAGGAATGCTGTGTCGATGGGCTTTCAGTTCACTGCCAGCGGCGCGGCGGCGGACCGCCGCGCCGGCATGGATCAGTTGTCTTCCAGTTCCATGTTGATGGCCAGCGAGCGGATTTCCTTCACGAGCACGTTGAAGGATTCCGGCATGCCCGCGACCATCTCGTGCTCGCCGTCGACGATGTTCTTGTACATCTGGTTGCGGCCCTGCACGTCATCGGACTTCACCGTCAGCATTTCCTGCAGGGTGTAGGCCGCGCCGTAGGCTTCCAGCGCCCAGACTTCCATTTCACCGAAGCGCTGGCCGCCGAACTGCGCCTTGCCGCCCAGCGGCTGCTGGGTGACGAGCGAGTACGGACCGGTCGAACGGGCGTGCATCTTGTCGTCGACCAGGTGGTTCAGCTTCAGGTAGTGCATGTAACCGACGGTGGTATGGCGGTCGAATGCTTCACCGGTGCGGCCGTCGTACAGCTGGGTCTGGCCACTGCTCGGCAGATCGGCCAGTTCCAGCATGCGCTTGATTTCCGCTTCGGTGGCGCCGTCGAACACCGGGGTGGCCATCGGCACGCCGTCGGTCAGGTTGCGGGCCAGGCGCAGCAGCTCCTCGTCGCTGAACTGCGACAGGTCGACACGGTTGGCCACGTTGGTGTCGTCGTGGTTGTAGATGTCGTCCAGGAACTTGCGCAGGTCGGCGACCGCCGCCTGGGCTTCCAGCATCGCCTGGATCTTGCGACCCAGACCCTTGGCGGCCCAGCCCAGGTGCACTTCCAGGATCTGGCCGATGTTCATACGCGACGGCACGCCCAGCGGGTTCAGCACGATGTCCACGGTCTCGCCCGAGGCCATGTACGGCATGTCCTCGACCGGCACCACGTTGGACACCACACCCTTGTTGCCGTGGCGGCCTGCCATCTTGTCGCCCGGCTGGATGCGGCGCTTCACCGCCAGGAACACCTTGACCATCTTCAGCACGCCCGGGGCGAGATCGTCGCCCGCGGTGATCTTGCCGCGCTTGTCGGCGAAGCGACGCTCGAATTCCTTCTCGTGCGCCTGGATCTGCTTCTGGGCGCGCTCGATGGCTTCCGAGGCGTCCTCGTCCTTCATGCGCAGGGCGAACCAGTCAGACTTCTTCAGGCCGTCGAGGAAGGCGTCGGTGATCACGTCACCCTTCTTCAGGCCAGCACCACCATTGACCACCTTGCCCACGATCTGCGAACGCAGACGCATGTAGATGGCCGCTTCCAGGATGCGGAACTGGTCATCGAAGTCCTTCTTGACGCGCTTGATTTCGGACTCTTCGATCTGGCGGGCGCGCTTGTCCTTCTCGATGCCGTCGCGGGTGAAGACCTGCACGTCGATGACGGTGCCGTCCATGCCCGGCGGAACGCGCAGCGAGCTGTCCTTAACGTCCGAAGCCTTCTCGCCGAAGATCGCGCGCAGCAGCTTCTCTTCCGGGGTCAGCTGGCTTTCGCCCTTCGGGGTGACCTTGCCGACCAGGATGTCGCCAGCGCGCACTTCTGCACCGATGTACACCACGCCGCTCTCGTCCAGGCGGTTCAGCGCCTGCTCGGAGACGTTCGGGATGTCGGCGGAGATTTCCTCCGGCCCCAGCTTGGTGTCACGCGCGACGCAGGTCAGCTCTTCGATGTGGATCGTGGTGTAGCGATCCTCTTCCACCACACGCTCGGAGAGCAGGATGGAGTCTTCGAAGTTGTAGCCGTTCCACGGCATGAACGCGATCAGCATGTTCTGGCCCAGGGCCAGCTCGCCGATGTCGGTGGACGGACCGTCGGCCAGCACGTCGCCGCGGGCGATGACGTCACCCACCTGGACCAGCGGACGCTGGTTGATGCAGGTGTTCTGGTTCGACCGGGTGTACTTGACCAGGTTGTAGATGTCCACGCCGGCGTCGGTGGCGCCAACGATCTCTTCCTCGTTGACCTTGACCACGATGCGGGCGGCGTCGATCTGCACGATCTCACCACCACGACGGGCGTTCACGGTCACACCCGAGTCACGCGCCACGGCGCGCTCGATGCCGGTACCGACCAGCGGCTTCTGCGAACGCAGGGTCGGCACGGCCTGACGCTGCATGTTGGCGCCCATCAGTGCGCGGTTCGCGTCATCGTGCTCCAGGAACGGAACCAGCGCGGCCGCGATCGAGACGGTCTGCATCGGCGAAACGTCCATGAAGTGGACTTCCGCCGGCGGCTTCAGCAGCGACTCGCCCTGGAAGCGGCACGGAACGAACTGCTCGGTCAGGGTGCCCTTGGCGTCGGTCAGCGCGTTGGCCTGCGCAATGACGTACTCGTTCTCTTCAATGGCCGACAGGAACTCGACTTCGTCATAGACCTTGCCGTCCACGACCTTGCGGTACGGGGTCTCGAGGAAACCGTACTTGTTGGTGCGGGCGTACACGGCCAGCGAGTTGATCAGGCCGATGTTCGGGCCTTCCGGGGTTTCGATGGTGCAGACGCGGCCGTAATGGGTCGGGTGCACGTCGCGCACTTCGAAGCCGGCGCGCTCACGGGTCAGGCCGCCCGGGCCCAGGGCCGAGACGCGACGCTTGTGGGTCACTTCCGACAGCGGGTTGTTCTGGTCCATGAACTGCGACAGCTGCGAGGAGCCGAAGAACTCCTTGATGGCAGCGGCGACCGGCTTGGCGTTGATCAGTTCCTGCGGGGTCAGGCCTTCCGACTCGGCCATCGACAGGCGCTCCTTGACCGCACGCTCGACGCGGACCAGGCCGACGCGGAACACGTTCTCGGCCATTTCGCCGACCGAACGCACGCGACGGTTGCCCAGGTGATCGATGTCGTCGACCACGCCGCGACCGTTGCGGATCTCGGTCAGGACCTTGATCACGTCCAGGATGTCGGAGCTTTCGCCGTGGGCAGCGACCAGGCGCTTGGACTCTTCGTCGTTGCGCTCGCCGAAGTACTTGCTGTCGTACAGCACGGCTTCGCCGGTGGTTTCCTTGCGGCCCACGCGACGGTTGAACTTCATGCGGCCGACCGCGGACAGGTCGTAGCGTTCGAAGGTGAAGAACAGGTTGTGGAACAGGTTCTGCGCGGCATCCTTGGTCGGCGGCTCGCCCGGACGCATCATGCGGTAGATCTCGACCAGGGCTTCCAGCTGGGTCTTGGTCGGGTCGATTCGCAGGGTGTTGGACAGGTACGGGCCACGATCCAGGTCGTTCACCCACAGGGTGCCCACGGCATCCACACCGGCCTTGCGGAAGGCCTGCAGCTGCTCGTCCGTGATCTCGTCGTTGGCCTGGGCCAGCAGTTCGCCGGTCGAGGCATCGACCACGTCGTGCGACAGGATGCGGCCGACGATGTAGTCGTCCGGCACGGCCAGGGCGGCAATGCCCGAGGCTTCCAGCTGCTTGATGTGACGCGCGGTGATGCGCTTGCCGGCTTCCACGATGACCTTGTCGCCGTCGGCGAGGTCGAAGCCCAGGGTCTCGCCACGCAGGCGCTCCGGCACCAGCTCCAGCTGGACGCCTTCATCCGGGTTGATGTGGAAGGTGTTGATCTCGAAGAACTCGGCCAGCATCTCTTCGTTGCTGTAGCCGAGCGCGCGCAGCAGGATCGACACCGGCAGCTTGCGGCGGCGGTCGATACGGGTGAACAGCGCGTCCTTCGGGTCGAACTCGAAGTCCAGCCAGGAGCCGCGGTAAGGAATGATGCGGGCGCTGTACAGCAGCTTGCCCGAGCTGTGGGTCTTGCCACGGTCGTGGTCGAAGAACACGCCCGGCGAGCGGTGCAGCTGGGAGACGATGACGCGCTCGGTGCCGTTGACGATGAAGGTGCCGTTCTCGGTCATCAGCGGGATTTCGCCCAGATAGACCTCCTGCTCCTTCACGTACTTGATGGCCTTGGTCGACGACTCACGGTCGTAGATCACCAGGCGCACGGTCACGCGCAGCGGGGCGCCGTAGCTCATGCCGCGCTGGCGGCACTCACGCTCGTCGAAGACCGGTTCGCCCAGCTTGTAGCCGACGTATTCCAGGGCAGCGTTGCCGCTGTAGCTGGCGATCGGGAAGACCGACTTCAGCGCAGCGTGCAGGCCGTGGTCCGTGCGCTTGGCCGGATCGACGTTTTCCTGCAGGAATTCACGATAGGAATCCACCTGGATGGCGAGCAGGAACGGCACTTCGAGAATCGAGCGCTGCTTGCCGAAATCCTTGCGGATACGCTTTTTTTCGGTGAACGAATAGGACGTCATGAGGTCTTCCACCTTGTTGTGCGGATCGTGCGCCCACGATCCGAAGGGAACTTGAAATTGTCAGTTGGAAGTCGCTGGTATTGCCGGCACCAGCACGCCTTCTCCCGCTACTTCCAACTGCCAACTCGTCTGCTACCACTCCCCCGCTACCGCGCTCGGCGCTGGCCTGCCGGGGTTTGACTGCAGCCCGTGTTGGGCTTTTTCCTGCATTTTTCACATCCACGCATGGCGCGGATCTACAACACCGCTACAACGACCAAAGGCCGGGGGCTTACGCCCCCAGCCTTGGCTGCATCGCCGCGAATCGGTGGCGATGCAAGGTAACTGCTTACTTGACTTCGACAGTCGCGCCAGCAGCTTCCAGGTCCTTCTTCATCTTCTCGGCTTCTTCCTTCGAAGCGTTGTCCTTCAGGACGCCGCCGGCTTCGGCCAGGTCCTTCGCTTCCTTCAGGCCCAGGCCGGTGATGGCGCGGACGGCCTTGATGACTTCGACCTTCTTCTCGCCGGCAGTCTTCAGGGTGACGACGAATTCGGTCTGCTCTTCAACAGCAGCAGCCGGGCCAGCGGCAGCAGCCACGGCAACCGGAGCAGCGGCGGAGACGCCGAACTTCTCTTCGATGGCCTTGACCAGCTCCATCACTTCCATCAGGGACTTCTCGGCGATGGCGTCGACGATCTGTTCGTTGGTAAGGGACATGATTAATACCTTTGGATGATTTTCTGGATTGAGGTTCCGTCAGGAACCACGGTAAGTCGAAACTCAGGCGGTCTCGGCGGCCGGCTCGGCAGCGTCAGCGGCGACATCGCCACCCCCCTGCTTCTCGCCAACGGCCTTGATGGCGCGGGCAAACATCGTGACCGGCTCGGTCAGGACGCGGGCCAGCATGGCCAGGGCCTGGTCGCGGGTCGGCAGCGATGCCAGCACGTCGACGTGGCTCGCCGGGAACACTTCACCACCGATGGCGACGACCTTAGCCTTCAGCTTGTCGTTGCCCTTGGCGGCTTCCTTGATCAGGCGACCGGCAGCGCCGGGCTCCTCGAGCGAGAACGCGTACAGCAGCGGACCAACCATCTGGTCCTGGGCGACTGCGAACTCGGTGCCTTCAACGGCGCGCGAAGCCAGGGTGTTCTTGACAACCTTCAAGAAAACACCGGTTTCACGAGCCTGCTTGCGCATCGCGGTCATCTGGGCGACCGTGGTGCCAGCGTATTCGGCTGCGATCAAGGAGTGGGCCTTGGCGGCGACGTCTGCCAGCTCGGCGACTACTTCTTGCTTCTGGGACAGATTGAGAGCCATTGCACTCCTCCTATTGAACTCCGCTTACGGCTCCTGCCGTGTGCGGTCCTGTGCGGCATCCGTCCTGGACGCCGGGAACATCGGGATGATGTTCCGGGGGTGGGCCGTTCTAGACCTGGAGTGGGCCAACCTGGGAAACCCAGACGTGCGTGAACCAGAAAAACTCCAGAAGGGCACCATCTACGCAGGGTGATTCCGGGGAATCGATTAAGCGCTCCTGACTGCTCCGGCGGCGACTCCTTGCCAGATCGAGCTTCCATGCCCGTCGCCGGTATTGCCACGACCGCGCCTGCGGTCTTTGACGGCTACCGCGGGCGATGCACTGCCAGCGATGCCTTCAAATGTCACGGTCACGGCACCCGGGGCACCGTGACCGCTTGAAACAATTACTTCAGGGTCAGCGACGACTGGTCGACGGTGACGCCCGGGCCCATCGTCGAGCTGACCGAAACCTTCTGCAGGTAGGTGCCCTTCGAGGTGGCCGGCTTGGCCTTGATCAGGTCCAGCAGCAGCGCGGTCAGGTTCGACTTCAGCGCGTCTTCGGCGAAGTCGGCCTTGCCGATGGTGCAGTGGATGATGCCGGCCTTGTCGGTGCGGTAACGGACCTGACCCGACTTGGCGTTCTTCACGGCTTCACCCGGGTTCGGGGAAACGGTGCCGACCTTCGGGTTCGGCATCAGGCCGCGCGGGCCCAGCACGGTGCCCAGCTTACCGACGACGCGCATGGCGTCCGGGGTCGCGATGACGACGTCGTAGTTCAGATCGCCGGCCTGCATCTTCTCGGCCAGGTCATCCATACCGACGGCGTCGGCGCCAGCAGCCAGGGCTTCGTCAGCCTTGGCACCGGCCGGAGCGAACACGGCGACGCGGACCGACTTGCCGGTACCGGCCGGCAGCACGGTGGAGCCACGGACCTGCTGGTCGGACTTCTTCGCATCGACGCCCAGGCGCACGGCAACGTCGATCGACTCGACGAACTTGGCCTTGGTGGCGGTCTTCAGGATGTTGATCGCGTCCTCGAAGGCGTATGCCTTGCCCGGAACGACGGCGGCCTTGATGGCCTTCTCACGCTTGGTCTGTGCCATCTTATTAACCCTCCACCACGAGGCCCATGGAACGGGCAGAGCCAGCGATGGTACGCACGGCGGCGTCCAGGTCGGCGGCAGTCAGATCCGGTTCCTTCGCCTTGGCGATCTCTTCCAGCTGCTTACGGGTGACCTTGCCGACCTTCTCGGTGTTCGGGCGCTTGGAGCCCGACGAGATGCCAGCGGCCTTCTTCAGCAGGGTGGTAGCCGGGGTGCTCTTGGTGATGAAGGTGAACGTACGGTCCGAGTAGGCCGTGATGATCACCGGAACCGGCAGACCCGGCTCGAGCTTCTGCGTGGCAGCGTTGAACGCCTTGCAGAATTCCATGATGTTCAGGCCACGCTGACCCAGCGCAGGACCGACCGGCGGCGAGGGGTTGGCCTGACCGGCCTTCACCTGCAGCTTGATGTAACCGACAACTTTCTTTGCCATGTGAGTGCTCTCCGGGTGCTAGCGCCTTTCGACAACAGGCTCCCCATCGGACCGGGAATCACGCGTCCCGGCATCGCGTTTTGAAATCATGCTGAAGGCCACCTTGCGGCGGCCTCGTCCTGCTGGCTTTCCCAGCGGGGAGCCGCGCACTATAACAGGTTTTTTCTTCACATGCCTGAAGCGGCAGGTAAACGAACGGAACCGGGCCAGGCCCGGTTCCCTTTGGAGAGTCGAGCCTTGCCCGACTACCGCACCATCCAGACCCCGGAGTCGAGCATGGCTCGACTCGACAGCACAGGTCAGACGGCCTTTTCGACCTGGCCGAACTCGAGCTCGACCGGAGTGGCACGACCGAAGATCAGCACCGAGACGCGCAGACGGCTCTTCTCGTAGTTGACTTCTTCGACGACGCCATTGAAATCGTTGAACGGACCGTCGGTGACGCGGACCATCTGGCCCGGCTCGAACAGCACCTTCGGACGCGGCTTCTCGACACCTTCCTGAACGCGATTCAGGATGGCCTCGGCCTCGGAATCGGCGATCGGCAGCGGACGATCGGCGGTGCCGCCGATGAAGCCCATGACCCGCGGGGTTTCCTTGACCAGATGCCAGCTTTCGTTGTCGATGCGCGGAATGCCGGCTTCCTCGTGGGTCTCGATCTGGACCAGCACGTAACCCGGGAAGAACTTGCGCTCGGAACGGCGCTTCTGGCCGGCGCGCATCTCGACCACTTCCTCGGTCGGGACCAGGACGTCGCCGAAGCGCTCTTCCATGCCGTCACGGACGATGCGATCGCGCAGAGCCTGCGCCACCGACTTCTCGAAGCCCGAATAGGCGTGAACGACGTACCAACGCTTCATGCAATTCTCCTTAGCGGCTCAGGAACCACTGAGTCAGTTTCTGGATCAGGAAGTCGAAGCCACCCAGCAGCAGGCTGAGGATGAGCACCACGACGATCACGACCCAGGTCATGCGGACGGCTTCCTGGCGCGTCGGCCAGACCACCTTGCGCAGTTCGAAGCGCGACTCGGAGAGGAATTCGCGGGTGTCGCGCCCCTTGCCGGTCAGCATGAACACGCCGATACCGCCAACCAGACCGACCACGACCGCCAATGCACGCAACTGACCCGCCCACGCACCCAGCTGGGCGGCGCGACCGGAGTCCGCGGAGAACCAGAACCAGACGAACAGACCGGCCAGCACCAGCAGCGATGCGGCGACATACTTGACGATATCTCCACCGTTGGCGGAGTTGTCCTTGGAGTGTTCGATCTTGCTATTCATCCGGCTGTGTCTGCTTTAGCGGCCCAGGCCGCTGGATAAGGTGGGCAGATGGCACGCCAGGAGGGACTCGAACCCCCAACCTGCGGTTTTGGAGACCGCTGCTCTGCCAATTGAGCTACTGGCGTACGTTGAAAACTTGCCTTCCCTTAGACGGCGAAGGCGGACCGAGGTTCCCGGCCCGCCATTCGCGTAACCGGCGGCGCTATGCAACCACCGGTACTGCAGGCTTACTCGATGATCTTCGAGACCACGCCGGCGCCG
>NZ_KV791334.1:0-3937 GCF_001807895.1 Stenotrophomonas sp. HMSC10F07 | reverse complement strand
TCGGCAGCGGCTTTCTCGGCGGCGGCCCGGCGTGCAGCGGCGCGCCGCTCGGCTTCGGCCCGCGCGGCAGCGGCACGCAGGTTGGCCAGCAGCGTTTCCAGTGCCTTGGCGTCCTGGCCCAGTGCCTGTTCCTTCTCACGCTGGTCCTTGAAGCGCTCTTCCAGCGAGGCAACGGTCTTTGCGCGATCGCGGCGGTCCGCTTCCAGGGCGGCTGCCTGCTGTTTCTGGTCCTGCTGCGTCCCCTGCAGCTTCTGCTTGCGCTCGGCGATCTGCGCCTGAAGCGCTTCCAGCTCCTTCAGGTCGGCGGTCAGCGTGGTGATCCGCTGCGCACGCTCGCGCTGCAGGTAGCGATGGTAGGCCAGGGCGCGGTTGGCATCAGCCACCGTGTCCTGCGACAGCAGCAGCTTCAGCGGTGCGTGGTTGCCCAGCTGATATGCCGCGCGCAACAGCCCGGCCAGTTCGCGGTGCTGCTGGGCCAGGTTGCCCTGCAGCGTGCTGCGGCGCTGCTCGGCTTCGGCAAGGGCGCGGCCCTGCTCGCGCAGCGCGGCTTCCGTCTGCGCAAGGGCACGGCCGGTGCGGGCTACCTTCTCGTCGGCCTCGCGCAGTTGTTGCGATGCCTGCCCGCGCTGTCCCTCGATCTGCCGTCGCTCCTGCGCCACGCCCTTCAGTTCGGTTCGCAGTTTCTGCAGCTTGCGCTCGGTCTCGCGGGTGGTCTGCGCACCGCTGGGCAGCGGCAGGGCCAGCGCCAACGCCAGCCCCAGCAGCAGGCAGCGACCGCCGCGGGCAGCGGCGATGTGATGTCGGCGTGATGGGAAGGCGTTGTCGCGCAAGGGCTTTCCAGTGACTTCAGGCAGTTGCGGGGGCTACCGGGGAATGGTGACATCTCCGCACGCGGCCTGCCAGCCGCACATCCATCGAGGTCGCCATGAAAACTCTTTCCATTCCGCTGCTGTTGGGCGTACTGCTGGCCACCGGGCCGGTCTGTGCGCAGGAGAACATCAGCAAGGTCAACGGCAGCATCAGCGCCGAACCCGGTCAACGCTACGGCAAGCTCGACACCGTCAACGGCGGCATCCGCGTCGGCGAAGGCGTCGAGACCGGCAGCATCGACACCGTCAACGGCGGGGTGAAGGTCGCCGACCGCGCGCGCACCGGCAAGATCGAAACGGTCAACGGCGGTGTGCGCCTGGGTCGTGAAGTGATCGCCAGTGGCGGCGTCAGCACCGTCAACGGCAGCATCTTCACTGATCGCGGCAGCCAGATCGAAGGCGGCGTCGAGACCGTGAACGGCGGCATCGGCCTGGTCGAGAGCCGCGTCGGCAAGGACGTGGAGACCGTCAATGGTGACATCACCGTCGGTATCGGTTCGCAGGTCAACGGCGGTGTGCATGTGCGCAAGCCGAACTTCAGTGTCTCGCTGACCGCCAGCCGCAAGCCGCGCGTGATCATCGGCCCGAATGCGGTGGTCAACGGCCCCCTGCAGTTCGAGCGCGAAGTGGTGCTGTACGTGCATCGCTCCGCTCGCATCGGCCCGGTGACCGGCGCCGAGCCAATTCCGTTCGACACCGAAACCGCCCCGGCGGACTGAACCCGCCGGACCTGCCGGTTCGGTGATACTCACTGTTACCGGTCGCGCATCAGGTGCGGCCGCCCTTTGTTCTCCAGGAATCGACGATGCCCCGCAAACTCCTCCTGTGCCTGGCCGCCGCGGCCGCGCTCAGTGCCTGCAAAGGCGAAAACACGCCCGCCGCCGCGCCGGCCACCGACACCGCTGCGGCGAAGCCGGCCGCCCATGCGTTCTCCCCGGAGATCAATGCCGGCGACTTCGCCGAGATGGTCAAGACGCTGGCCTCTGATGAGTTCGAAGGCCGCGCCCCGGGCAGCAAGGGTGAAGAGCTGACGGTCAACTACATCCGCGACCAGATGCAGCGCATCGGCCTGCAGCCCGGCAACGGCGACAGCTGGTTCCAGGATGTGCCGATGACCGAGACCACGGCCGACGAATCGACCGTGCTGAAGATCACCCAGGGCGGCAAGACCACCGAGCTGAAGTTCGGCACCGACATGGTGGTGGGTACCCGTACCGGCCAGGCCGAGGTGAAGGTCGATGCCAGCGACCTGGTGTTCGTCGGCTACGGCGTCGATGCACCGGAGCAGAAGTGGAACGATTACGCCGGCCAGGACTGGAAGGGCAAGACGGTCGTCATGTTCGTCAACGACCCGGGCTTCCATGTCGACGACGAGAAGCTGTTCGACGGCAAGCGCATGACCTACTACGGGCGCTGGACCTACAAGTTCGAGGAGGCCGCGCGCAAGGGCGCCGCTGCTGCACTGATCGTGCACGACACGGCCGGCGCATCCTACGGCTGGGACGTGGTGAAGAACTCCTGGGCGGGCCCGCAATACGACCTGCCGGCCAAGGATGACCCGGAAGCCCGCATTCCAGTGCAGGGCTGGCTGAGCGCCGAGGCGGCCAAGGCCCTGTTTGCCGGTGCCGGCCTGGACCTGGCGCAGGCCTACAAGGATGCCAGCAAGCGCGGCTTCAAGCCGGTTCCGCTGAAGGCCACCGCAGCGGTCGACCTGAAAAGCCAGATCGCACAGAAGCAGTCCCGCAACGTGGTCGGCGTGCTGCCGGGCAGCAAGCGTGCCGACGAGGCCGTGCTGTACATGGCGCACTGGGACCACCTGGGCAAGCATGAGGGTGAAAGCGGCGACAACATCTACAACGGCGCCGTCGACAACGCGACCGGCGTGGCCGGCATTCTCGAAGTGGCCGAAGCCATGGCGCACCAGGACCCGAAGCCGGAGCGTTCGGTGGTGTTCCTGGCCGTGACCCTGGAAGAATCCGGCCTGCTGGGTTCGAAGTATTACGTCGCCCATCCGACCTTCCCGCTGGACAAGATCGCCGGTGTGATCAACATCGATGCGATGTCGGTGGCCGGCCGTGCCAAGGACGTGACCGTCACCGGCTTCGGCAGCTCGGAGCTGGAGGACATCCTCAAGCCGTTGGCCGCCGCTCAGGACCGTACGCTGCACGGTGAGACCTCGGTGCAAAGCGGCTTCTACTTCCGCTCGGATCACTTCAACTTCGCCAAGGCCGGTGTGCCGGCCCTGTACGCCGATGGCGGCGAGGACCTGCGCGAGGGTGGCGTGGAAGCGGGCCGCAAGGCCGCGGCGGACTACGGCGCCAACCGCTACCATGGCCCGAAGGACGAGTTCGACGCGGCCACCTGGAAACTGGACGGCACCGTTGAAGACCTGCAGCTGATGTACGGCGTGGGCAAGGAACTGGCCGGTGGTGATCGTTGGCCGAACTGGTATGCAGGCAACCCGTTCAAGGCGGCCCGCGACGCGATGATGAAGGACAAGGCTTCGGCCAAGTAAAGTCGGGCCATGCTCGACTGAGCACTGTTGAGAGCAGAGCGGCGCCCCACGGGGCGCCGCTTTTCTTTTGCGTACCATCGGCGGCAGATCCACGACTGGTGTGGATCTGCCGGTAGTGCCGGCCTCTGGCCGGCAATCGATTGGTAGCGGCCAATCTTGGTTGGCGCCATGCTTCCTCGCAGAGGGCATCCACGCATGGCGTGGATCTAGCGGGCGATGTAACGCCGTCGGGTTGCCGGCCAGCGGCTGGCACTACCTGTATTACTGCGCCCAAAGAAAAACCCCGCTGCGCGAGCAGCGGGGTTTTGGGTGTAAACCCTGGCGATGACCTACTCTCGCATGGCTTGAGCCACACTACCATCGGCGCAGCTGCGTTTCACTTCCGAGTTCGGGATGGGATCGGGTGGTTCCACAGCGCTAATTTCACCAGGGAGACGGTTGCAGCAGCGCTTGCAGCGCCAGCTTCGCGATCTTGCCCTTGGGCGGAAGGTATCCAGAAAAGCAATGCCTTCACTTAATAAGAAAAACCCCGCTGCGTCAGCAGCGGGGTTTT
>NZ_KV791333.1:14969-26320 GCF_001807895.1 Stenotrophomonas sp. HMSC10F07 | reverse complement strand
GCGCAGAGCGCGTCGCGTCCCGCGCCCGATAAAGAAAAAGGGCTGCCGTTCGGCAGCCCTTTTTCTTTATCTGGCGGAGAGGGGGGGATTCGAACCCCCGAGGCGCTATAAACGCCTGCCTGATTTCGAGTCAGGTACATTCAACCACTCTGCCACCTCTCCGGGTGGTCCCCGGCGGACCGGGGACGCGCATCATACGAGGAAGTGAGGCCGGCGACAAGTCATTCCGGTCAACGAAGTGAAAATTTCCTGAGTGCATGCCTTGCCGGATGCCTGCAGCCCCCCGATGATGCCTGTCTCCCCAGCAATACCCCGCACCCGCACCCCATGATCGAATTCGGACACCTCACTCACCCCGGCCTGCGCCGCGAGCTCAACGAAGACACCTACTACGGTGACAGCGAGCTGGCCCTGTGGCTGGTGGCCGATGGCATGGGTGGTCACGCCTGCGGCGAGGTGGCCAGCGCGCTGGCGCGCGAAACCATCGTGCGCGAGATCCGCCGTGGCGCGCCGCTGGCCCAGGCCATCCGCACCGCTGACGAAGAGATCATCCGCGCCTCGCGCCGGCGCAACGACACCCTGCCGATGGGCACCACCGTGGTCGCCGCACGCGTGCAGGGCAATCGCTATGAAGTGGCATGGGTCGGTGACAGCCGCGCCTATCTGTGGCGTGACGGCCAGCTGGCCCAGCTCAGCCAGGACCACAGCGTGGTGCAGGAACTGGTCGCGCAGGGCAACCTGACGGCCGAACAGGCGCGTGCGCATCCACATCGCAACGTGGTCACCCAGGCGCTGGGCGTGACCGACCCGGCGCATCTGAACGTGGCCACCACCAGCGGTGAGCTGCGCCCGGGCATGCAGCTGCTGCTGTGCAGTGACGGCCTGACCGAGGAAGTGGACGACCGAAGCATCGCCCGCACCCTCGCCTTCGACGATGCCAGCGCGCAGGAATGCGTGGACACGCTGGTCGCGGCCGCGCTCGACGGCGGTGGCCGCGACAACATCAGCGTGATCCTGGTGCGCTGCCATTAAGCGGCAGATCCACGCCATGCGTGGATACGGCACTGCCGGCCAGCGTCCGGCAGTACCCCATGCCAGGCATTACGCGCTGGCGGGCTCTTCCACCTTCGGGCCATCCCACAAGGCGTAGCCGGCCTTCTTGCGCAGTCGTTCCAGACGCGCGCTGTGCGCTTCCAGTTCAGACGGGGTGGCCACCACGCGTGGGCGCGGCAGCAGTTTGCTGGTATCGAAGGCCTGCAGCGCGGCACCGGCGCCACCACCGTCATCGTCGCCCATGCCGAAGCCGATCTCTTCCTGGCCCGAGGTCAGCGCGATATAGACGTCGCCCAGGATCTGCGCGTCGAGCAGGCCGCCATGCAGCGCACGGTGCGAATTGTCCACGCCCAGGCGCTTGCACAGCGCATCCAGCGAATTACGCTGGCCCGGGAAGCGCTCGCGCGCCATCACCAGGGTATCGATCACCGTGCAGCGATCGGTGATCTTTCCATACTGCGGGCCCAGCAACGACAGCTCGTTGTCGAGGAAGCCCAGGTCGAACGCCGCGTTGTGGATGATCAGCTCGGCGCCATCGATGAAAGCCAGGAACTCATCGGCGATCTGCGCGAAGTCCGGCTTGTCAGCCAGGAACTCCAGGGTCAGGCCGGTGACTTCCTGCGCGCCCTGTTCGAATTCGCAGTCCGGCTTGATGTACTGGTGGTAGTTGTTGCCGGTCGGGCGGCGCTTGAACAGCTCCACGCAGCCGATTTCAACGATGCGGTTGCCCTTCTTCCATTCCAGGCCGGTGGTTTCGGTATCGAGGATGATCTGGCGCATGGACTCAGTTTACCGGGCTGGCGTCACGGATCTGGATGGCCGCGTTGCGCGCCAGGGTATCCACCCGCTCGTTGTCCGGGTCACCGGAGTGGCCCTTCACCCAGCGCCAATCGATCTGGTGCCGCAGCGTCGCCGCATGCAGGCGCTCCCACAGCTCGCGGTTCTTCACCGGGTCGCCGCCGGCGGTCTTCCAGTTCTTGCGGATCCAGCCGGGCATCCATTGGGTCAGGCCCTGCCGCACGTACTGCGAATCGGTATAGAGCACGATGTTGCACGGCTCGGTCAGCGTTTCCAGGCCGGAAATGGCCGCCATCAGCTCCATCCGGTTGTTGGTGGTGTGCGCTTCGCCGCCGCTCAGTTCACGCTCGTGGCCCTTGTAGCGCAGCAGTGCAGCCCAGCCGCCGGGGCCAGGATTGCCAAGGCAGGAGCCGTCGGTGTGGATTTCAATGGTTTTCAATACAACTCCAGATCAGGTAGCAACGGTGCCGTGCCAACGCACCGGCAACGGTTTCGGCCCGGGCAGGGCCAGCGTTCGCTTTTCAGCATGGAACAGGCAGGCCGCGCGCAGTGGCGACCAACCGCCCGGGCGACGGCTGCCGGCGCCGCGCCAGAGCGGGCCGATGAAACGCATATCGTCGCACTCCAGCCCGTGGCGGCCGAGCAGCAGGCGGATCCGCTGCGGCGTGCGCACCACCAGCCCGTGCTGGCGCCAGTGCGTGCGGTAAGGGCTGAACGGGTTGAGGCTGCTCAGCCACAGATGGCCGCCCGGCATCAGCACGCGCTCGCACTCATCGAGCAACCGATCAGCATCAGCTGCGGTGACATGCTGCAACACGACCGCATTGACGCTTTCATTGGCCAGCGGCAGCGGCAACGCACAGCGGGTGTCGCCGGCATAGCCGTGCCCCTGCCGGTACAGGCGCAGGCCGCGCCCGCCAAGCTGCGCATCGTCCAGCCATGCGGCACTCGGCGCGATCCACAGCCAGGGCTGCACCGGCAGCAACGACAGCTGCGGCAGCAGCAGTTGCCGCTCCAGAACGCGCAGGGCTTCCGCCGGTTCGCTGTCGAACCACGGGGTCTGGCTCGCTTGACGGGTGCTCTGCAGCGCGGGCATGGTCCAATTCTATGCGACTGACTGCCCTGCCCGCATTTGCTGACAACTACATCTGGACCTTGATCGACGACGACGGTAACGCCGTGGTCGTCGATCCCGGCGATGCCGCGCCGGTGCTTGCGCTCGCCGATCAGGGCCTGCGCGTGGACACGATCCTGCTCACCCATCATCACGATGACCACATCGGTGGCGTGCCGGTGCTGCAGGCACGTTTTCCTGGAGTCCGGGTGATCGCACCCGTCGAGGAGCGCATCCCCACGGCAACCGAACGGGTCGGCGAAGGTGAACGCGTTCAGGCACTGGGCCAGGCGTTCCACGTACTATCCGTGCCCGGGCATACCCGCAGCCACATCGCGTTTCACACTGCTGAACATCTTTTCAGCGGAGATTCGTTGTTCAGCCTGGGCTGTGGACGCCTGTTCGAAGGTACGCCGTCCCAGCTGCTGGCATCGATGCGCAAGCTGGGTGCCTTGCCCGCGCAACTGCTGCTTTGTTGCGCCCATGAGTACACCGTGTCAAATGCCGTCTTCGCGCGGCATGTCGACCCCGCCAACGCTGCCTTGCGGCAGCGCCAAGAGGAGGCTTTGGCCATGCGCCGCGATGACCGTTCCACCCTGCCGGTAACCCTGGCCAGCGAATTCGACTGCAATCCGTTCCTGCGTGTGCACACTGCGCCGATCCGCGCGTCGGTGTCGGCACACCTGGGCCGTGACGTCGTTGACGACGTCGACGTGATGGCCGGTCTCCGGCACTGGAAAGACGGCTTCCGCGCATGATGCGCCGAAGTCTGCCGCTGGCCCTGGGCCTGGTCCTGGGGCTGGCCGGAACCGCCGGCGCCCAGTCGCTGGGCGCTGGCATCGGCCAGAACCTGACCGCCGCCGCGGCCCTGCCGCTGGATCCGGCCGCGTTGCCGGCCGCGTCGGTCCGCAACGGCCAGGAGATCTTCTCCAGCTTCCGCGACGGCCTGGCCGAGCCCACCTGCAATGCCGAGGCCACCAGCCCGCGCTGGCAGAAGCAGTTCGCCCACGCCCCGTCGCGCCTGGCCAACCAGGATGACGATGCACTGGTGCTGTTCGGCTATGTGGTCGAAGAGCTGCGCAAGGCCAACCTGCCTACCGAGTTCGCGCTGATTCCGTTCGTGGAAAGCGGTTACCGGCCCAATGCACGCAATGGCAGCGGCCCTACCGGCCTGTGGCAGTTCATCGCCACCACTGCGCGCAATCACCGCGTGCCCATGGCCAACGGCTACGACGGGCGCCTGTCGGCGGTCGATTCCACCCAGGCCGCAGTGCGCTACCTGAAGACCCTGCACGGCATGTTCGGCGGCGACTGGCGCCTGGCCACCATGGCCTACAACGCCGGCGAGTACCGCGTGCTGCAATCGATGCGCAAGGCCGGCATGAACGCGCAGAACGCCAAGCCCTCGGCGCTGCCCGGCCTGTCGCCGGTCACCCATGCCTACGTCGAGAAGCTGCATGCCCTGGCCTGCGTGCTGGAAGATGTGGAAGACCAGCCAGGTGTCATGGCCTCGCTGGACCGCACCGTGCCCGTACTGAAGGACCACACCCTGCCCGCCGGCACCAGCGTCCAGCAGTGGGCCGCACAGCGCGCCCTGGACCCGGCCAGGATCGTCCGCCTCAACCCCGCCCTGGCCGGCGGTGGGCGCGTCTCGTCCGGCACCACCCGCGTGCTGGCGCCGGTCTCGGCCGCCAGCGCGACCGTGGCGGACACCGCCACCGCACTGGTGGCCAGTAGCGTACCTGTTGCCGCCGCCTCGCCAACGCCGCAGGTCGCCAAGACCGTGGCCGCGATCGCCGATCGTCCGCGCAGCCGCCGCCACACCGTGCGTGATGGCGAGTCGGCCTGGACCATCGCCCGCCGCTACGGCATGCCGGTCAAGGCGCTACTGTCGCTGAACGGCCTGAGCGGCAGCAGCGTGCTGAAGCCGGGCGCCGTGCTGCGCGTCGAAGACTAAGTCAGGCGCGGCACCACCGCGCCCTGTCCTGTTTCCTGTAGAGCCGAGCCCATGCTCGGCTTTTTCATGCCTGCGCCCAGCAGGCGCAGTCGAGCATGACCCGACGCTACGCATCGGCAGGCACAAAAAAAGGCCCGGCATTGCCGGGCCTCTCTCATGGGTGCCGCCGCGAGGCTTACAGGTTCGCTTCGGTGGTCTGGATCATGAACTTCTTGCGCATCGCTTCGATGTAGGCCTTGGCTGCGGCCATGCCGTCGATCTGGCTCAGCTGTTCCTTCAGCTGCTTCTGCTGCTCTGCAGTCACTTCCTTGATGTCGCCCGGATTGACCTTGTTCACCGCGAACAGCAGCGCGTGGCCATTGACGTCGACCTTGCCATAGCTCGGCTTGCCTTCAGCCGGCACCGGCGCACTGAAGATCGCGCGGTTGATTTCCGGGGTCGGCACCGGCTGGCTGCGCGGCAGGCCCGGCATCGGGCTCAGCTGCAGCTTCTCGCTGGCGGCCAGCGACTGCAGGGTGGCGCCCGCCTTCAGCTTGGCCAGGATGGCATCGGCCGCCTTGTCGCTGGCCTGGCGCTGGCGATCAGCACGGATCGCAGCGATCACCTGGTCACGGGCCTTGTCCAGCGGCAGGGCCTGTTCCGGGGTGTGTGCAGCCACACGGATGACCACGCTGTGGTTGGTCGCGCCGCCCAGGGCGATCGGGTCACTGGCGGTACCGTCCTGCACCAGCACGTCGGAGAAGGCGGCACGCAGCACGGCCGGGTCAGCGGCGATGCCGCTGGCGGTCGCGCGGGTGATCGGGCCCAGGGTCTGCAGCGGCAGGTTCACTTCCTTGGCGGCGGCCGCCAGGTCGCTCGGGCTCTTGTTGATGGCATCGACCAGGCGGCCGGCCAGTTCGTTGAAGCCGCGCTCGCCGTCGGCCTTCAGCTGCTCGGCAGCCAGGGTGTCACGCACTTCCTCGAACGACTTGCCCTGGCCACCGCGCACAGCGGCCACCTTGATGATGTGGTAACCGAACTCGGTCTTGACCGGGCCGATCACGTCACCGGCCTTGGCCGCAAACAGCGCGTCCTCGAACGGCTTGACCATCGCACCGCGCTCGACCCAGCCCAGGTCACCGCCCTGGTCCTTGGAGCCCGGATCTTCCGAATTGGCCTTGGCCAGCGCAGCGAAGTCGGCACCGGCCGTCTTGGCTTCGGCAGCGATCCGGTTCGCCTTGGCTTCGGCGCCGTCACCGGTGATCAGGATGTGCGAGGCCTGGCGCTGCTCCGGCGAGGTGAACTTTGCCTTTTCCTCTTCATAGCGCTTGCGCAGGGTCGCTTCATCGGCCGGGACCGGTGCCGGCAGATTCGCACCGTTGATCTCGACGTACTCCAGCGACACGCTCTCGGCCTGGCGGAAATCCTTGCCGTGGCTGTCGTACCACTGCTTGATCTGATCATCGGTGACCGGCGCGGTATCGGCCGGTACGGGCGGCAACGCGGCCAGCTCGACGTCGCGGGTTTCGCCCAGCAGCTTCAACAGGCGCTCGGTCTCGGCCTGGGTGACGAAGCCGGAGCTCTGCAGGCCCGATGGGATCACCGACTGCTGCAGGCTCTCACGCACCAGTTCCTGGAACTGGGTCGGGGTACGCGGCGGATTGCCACCGGCCAATGCCAGCCGGTAGTTGTTCTCGTTGAACTTGCCGTTCGAATCGAGGAACGCCGGCATGGTCGCGATGTATTCGCGCACAGCGCCGTCGCCGATCACCACGCCCGCCTGTTCACCGACCAGGCGCACGACTTGTTCGTCGATCAGCTGATCGAGCACGGCCATCTTGTTCTCGGTGCTCTCGAACGCGCGCGGGTCGAAGTTGTCGCCCTGCTGCTGGCGCTCACGCATGCGCTCCTGCTCGAAACGCGTGCGGAAATCCTGCGAGCTGATCTCATGGTGCTGCCACAGCATGCGCACCGGCCACCACGACGGCGCCGAACGCCACCAGGTGGGCGGCGCGGAAACCTTGGCCACGTTCTGTGCGCCAACGCCACCGAGGTAGCTGTTGTCGATCACGAACAGGAACGGAATCATCAGCAGCCCCAGGATCACGGTGACGATCCAGCCTGAGGTCTTGTCGCGGAGTTTCTGCAGCATGGTGAGGAATCACAAGGCCTGATTGGCGAGCCCGGCAGTGTAACCCGCTTCGCGGCCCGCACCAAAAACGGCCCGGAGGCAGGCAGGACAAGGATCTGCGCCGCATGCGCGGCATCCAGGCCGTGCCCGCGCTGGGCGCAGATGCGGCAGCCGGCGCATACTGGCCGGTCAGACGGGCGGCATGCCCTGGCTGCGGCGCGTCACAGGCACAAGGAGGACCCCGTCCATGCGCATCCTGGTTACCGGCGCCTCCGGCTTCGTGGGGGGCGCCCTGCTGCGCCGCCTTGCCGAGGTGCCCGGCGTGCAGGCCTTCGGTGTCGCCCGCCGCCCGCTGCCCCTGCCCAACTACGCCGCGCGCGACCTGTCGCAGCCGTTCGAGCTGCCGTTCCGGCCCAACGTGGTGGTGCATGCCGCCGCCCGCGTTGCCCCGTGGGGCAGCCCGGCGCAGTTCCGCCAGCAGAACGTGGACACCACCGCCCAGGTGATCGAGTTCTGCCGACGCAATGGCCATCCGCGCCTGCTGCTGGTCTCCAGCACCGCCGTCTTCTACCGCGAGGCACACCAGCATGATCTTGACGAGGACAGCCCGATCGGCCCGGTCTTCCTGAATGAATATGCGCGCAGCAAGGCCGAGGCGGAGCGCCTGCTGGCCTGCTACGGCGGCCCGTCCTCCATCCTGCGCCCGCGCGCGGTGTTCGGCCCCGGTGACACCGTGCTGCTGCCGCGCCTGCTGGCGGCCGCGCGCCGCGGCGGCGTGCCGCTGCTGGTCAGCCCCGGTGGCCCGCCACGGATCGACCTGATCCACATCGACACGCTGGTGGAGTACCTGCTGCGCGCCGCCCAGGCGCCGCAGCTGGGCCCGGCCTACAACCTGACCAATGCCGCCCCGGTGGACCTGCACGCGCTGCTGCGGCGATTGCTGGCCGCCCTGCAGCTGCCAGCCCCACGCCGCCGCGTGCCGACCGCGCTGGCCCTGCGCACGGCCAGCGTGATCGAAGCCGCTTGGCGCGCCCTGCGCCTACGCAGCGAACCACCAATCACCCGCTTCGGCGTTGCCGCCTTCGCCTATTCAAAAACCTTCAATCCGCAGCGCATGCTGGCCGACCTGGGGCGACCACGGGTGTCGCTCGAGGACGGTATCGAACGCTTCATCACCGAGCAGCGTGCGCAATGGGCAGCCTGAGCGTGAACGGGATTGCCCTGGCCAGCCTGCTGCTGGCGGCCCTGTACCTGCTGCTGATGGGCCTCAAGGCCGCCGGCGCCCTGCGCATCCTCGGCCAGCGTCCGCCCCGACCGCAGGCGCCCGCCGGCCATGACGGCCGCGGCGTGGCCGTCCTGCAGCCCATCCTCGGCGGCGACCCGCTGCTGGCGCAGGTGCTTCGGCACAACCTGCAGGCGCTGCCCGGCGCGCATTTCCACTGGCTGCTGGATGAGGCCGACGCCATCGGACGCGCCACTGCGGACGCGCTGTACGCGGCACACCCCGACCACCAGATCACCTGCCTGGTTTATCCGGCTGCACCGGAAGGGTCCAACCCGAAGACTTTCAAGCTGGACGCGGTGCTGCCCCAGGTGCGCGAGCCGGTGCTGCTGGTGCTGGACGACGATGCGCACCTGTCGGCGGCGGCGCTGGCGCAGCTGGTCGATGAACTGGGCGTGGCCGGCGTCGACCTGGTCACCGCCCTGCCCTGCTACCGCGATGACGGCGCGCACGGCGCACGACTGATGGCGCAGTTCGTCAACAACAATGCGGTGCTGACCTACCTCGGCCTGCTGCCGTGGCTGCCGCCGCTGTCGATCAACGGCATGTGCTACGCGCTTCGCAGCGAACGCCTGCGTGACCTGGGCGGGTTCAGCCCGCTGCTGCGGATGCTGGCCGACGACTTGGCCCTGGCCCGCGCGCTGCGCCGGCAGGGGGCGCGCCTGTTCCAGTCCACCGCGCCCGTGGAAGTGCAGACCCATGTCCCGACGCTGCAGCGCTACCGCCAGCAGATGCACCGCTGGATGTTGTTTGCGGTGCTGCTGCTGCGCGATGAATCGCCGCGCCTGCGCCTGTTGATCGGCGTGCTGCATGGACTGCCACCGATGCTGATGTGGGCGTTGCTGGTGCTGGCCGTACTACCGCCCATCGGGCTGCCAACATTCGTTGCCGCACTGGTGCTGATGCTGCGTGCAGGCCTGCTGATGCACCTGCAGCGCCGCGCCGGCGGCCGCGCCCGACATCGTCCGCTGGCCTCGCTGCTGGCCGAACTGCTGCAGCCCCTGCATCTGCTGCATGCGGCCTGCGTGCGGCGCATCCGCTGGCGCACCCGGCTTTACCTGGTGCGGGCCAATGATGATTTCCAGGGTGGCTGAGCCGATGCCCACGCCCGCACCGCAACTGCAACTGGCCTTCCTCACCGGGCAGAGCGATCCGGCGCGCTGTGCGCTGAGCCCGCTGCAACGCGCATTCGGCGATGCCCTGCTGGCACCGGGCCGGGTGCTGCATCCCTGCAATTTCCCTTACGACGCCGCTACGCCCGAACACCGGCCCGCCGCATTGCTGGCAGCCAGCTGGCACAACAGCCGCCATTACCTGCGCTCGCGCCGGCCCGGTTTCGCCGCAGCGCACGCACCGGCACTGGTCCAGCTGCTGCACGCCGCACCGCACACCCTGCTGCTGGTTGGCAGCTGCGGGCTGGAGCTGCTGGCCAACCTCACCCTGCCTGCCGCCCTGGCGCAGCGCTGCAGCGTGCTGGCCTACGGGCCGGTTGCACGCCGCGCACCTGCGGTCGCCCACCTGCAGATCCTGGTGGGCCGCCAGGACTGGATCTCGCGCCTGGGCTGGCGGGGTGCACGGCAGTGGGTCGACAGCGGCCACATGGACTATCTGCAGCAGCCGGACGTGCTGGCCATCGCCCGCGACCTGGCCGCGCGCCTGCAGCAGGAACACGCATGAAGATCGAACTGCTCGCCCCGCCGTACAGCGGCCATCTGCACCCGGTCCTCGCCATCGCCCGCCAACTGCAACAGCAGCATGAGGTGACCGTGCTGAGCACGCCCGGCGTACAGGCGGCGATCTCGGCCAGCGGACTCAACGGTGGCGTGCTGCTGTCGGCGGACCAGGAAGCAGCGCTGTGGCAGATCGCCAACCCGCCCAAGCCGGTCAAGGCCAACCCGCTGCGACTGCACGCGCAATTGACCCAGGCCCTGCGGCTGATGGAGCAGATGCGGCAGGCGCTGCAGCAGCGCTGGCAACACGCGCGCCCGGATCTGGCCATCGTCGATTTCACCCTGCCGCCGGCGGGCCTGCTGGCGGCCGAGCTCGGCATCCGCTGGTGGACCAGCCTGCCTTCGCCCTGCGTGCTGGACTGCGTAGACGGCCCGCCGCCCTATCTGGGCGGCCAGGGCCCGGCGCGCACGGGCTGGCAGGCGCTGCAGCATGCCGGCGGCCGGCAGCTGACCCGGCTGTTCAAGCGCGGGGTGCACGCCTGGCAGCGCTCGGCGATGCAGCGGCTGGGCGTGCCATCGATCTATCGCGCCGATGGCAGCGAACGCGTGTATTCCGATGAGTGCATCCTCGCCCTGGGCGTACCGGAGCTGGAATTCCCGCGCACCTGGCCACGCGCGCTGCAGTTCATCGGGCCGATGCTGCACACCCCGCACAGCGTGCATGCGGCGCCGCCGTTCGTGGATGGTGCGCAACACCTGCTGGTCACCGCCGGCACCCACCAGGACTGGATCAAGCCGCGCCTGGCCGAGGCGGCGGCGGCGCTGGCGGTGATGCACCCACAGTGGGAGATCCACGTCAGCGACGGCCACCAGCATGAAACAAGCGATGCATTGCAGCCGCTGCCGAACCTGCACCGGCTGCCGTTCGTCGATTACGCGCGCCACCTGCACCGCTATGACCGCGTGCTGCACCACGGTGGCGCCGGCGTGATGTACCACGCACTGCGCGCCGGCGTGCCATCGCTGGTCCATCCGCTGGATTACGACCAATTCGACCACGCCGCACGATTGCAGGAAGCAGGCGCAGGGCTGTGGCTGCGCGATCTGGATCAGCTGCCGGCGCTGTTCGCGCGTGCGCTGCAGTCCGATGCGTTCCCCGGGCTGGCCGCGCTGCAGGCGTCGGTGCAGCGGCATCTGGCGGTGGAAGCGGTGCTCGACCGCGTCGCGTCGCTGCGGTAGCGCCGGGCCATGCCCGGCGTAGATCGACCCCGAAAAAGCAAAATGCCCGCAGGTCCAGGACCGACGGGCATCTTCGTTGACACTTCAAACTCTGCTGGCGGAGCGGACGGGACTCGAACCCGCGACCT
>NZ_KV791333.1:5230-14949 GCF_001807895.1 Stenotrophomonas sp. HMSC10F07 | reverse complement strand
CCAGCATTCTAACCAGCTGAACTACCGCTCCACATGGGCAGAACTTGTTGGGATCCGGGATGGCGGAGCGGACGGGACTCGAACCCGCGACCTCCGGCGTGACAGGCCAGCATTCTAACCAGCTGAACTACCGCTCCACGTTTGCTGCAAACCTTTCTGTCTCCCCCGGCCGAGGCCGGTTGAAACAAGGCGCCCGGTTGCCCGGAAGCCCTTGAAACTGGCGGAGCGGACGGGACTCGAACCCGCGACCTCCGGCGTGACAGGCCAGCATTCTAACCAGCTGAACTACCGCTCCACACTCAAACTTTTACCGCGGTGCTGTGGTGGGTGCTGAGGGTTTCGAACCCCCGACCCTCTCCGTGTAAAGGAGACGCTCTACCGCTGAGCTAAGCACCCCAGCGAGCCGCTTAGTTTACAGCATCCTTCAGGGCCTTGCCAGCCTTGAACGACGGATTCTTCGAAGCAGCGATCTTGATGGTGTCGCCGGTCTTCGGGTTGCGGCCGGTGCGGGCAGCACGGTCGCGGACCTGGAAGGTACCGAAGCCAACCAGGGTGACCGCATCGCCGTCCTTCAGCGCCTTGGTGATGGCAGCAACGACGGCATCGACAGCGCGGCTGGACTCTGCCTTGGTCAGGTCGGCAGCTTCAGCAACGGCATCGATCAATTCGGTCTTGTTCATTCTCTACAACTCCTTTGGCGGTGGGTTCCGCTTATTCGACAGGGAAGCAACCGCACGCGCTCTGCATGCGGCCGCCATGTGGAAACGGTTCGCCGAATTCCAGCGATCACCAGACTGCGATCACTCATTCGCGAGTGCTGCTTTTATACCAGTGGCCCTACCCCCACGCAAGCTGGAAAGCCAGCAACGACGCGGGTTTCGGGCCATTGGACAGCGCGCGTCAATGCTTGACGCGCGCGTTTCCACTCGGTTTGGCCTTGCTGCGCACCGTGACACGCTGCGCACTCTTGCGCGCCTTCTTCGGTGCCAACGGACGCTCCAGCGCCAGGTCCAGGACTTCTTCGATGTACTTCACCGGCACGATCTTCAGATCGCGGGTGACGTTGGCCGGGATGTCGGCCAGGTCCTTGCGGTTCTCTTCCGGGATGATGACCGTACGGATGCCGCCACGCAGTGCGGCCAGCAGCTTCTCCTTCAGGCCACCGATGGCAGTGACGCGACCACGCAGGGTGATCTCGCCGGTCATCGCCACGTCGGCGCGCACCGGCACCCTGGTCAGCATCGACACCAGCGAGGTGACCATCGCCGCGCCGGCACTCGGGCCATCCTTCGGCGTGGCGCCATCGGGCACGTGCAGGTGTACGTCGTGCTTCTGCAGGAAGTCGCTGTCGATGCCAAAGCCCACGGCGCGCGAACGCACCACCGACAGTGCCGCCGAAGCCGACTCCTTCATCACGTTGCCGAGCTGGCCGGTCAGGATCAGCTGGCCCTTGCCCGGCACCAGGGTCGATTCGATCTGCAGCAGGTCGCCGCCGACCTCGGTCCAGGCCAGGCCGGTGACCAGGCCGATCTCGTTCTCTTCCTCGGCACGTCCGAAGTCGAAGCGACGCACGCCCAGGTACTTGTCCAGGTTCTTGCTGGACACGCTCACCAGCGCCTTCTTCTTCGCGCCCTTCTTCGCCTTCGCTGCCGGCTGCGGGCCAGCCAGCGCGATCTCCTTCACCACCTTGCGGCAGATCTTGGCGATCTCGCGTTCCAGGTTGCGCACGCCCGATTCACGCGTGTAGTAGCGCACGATGTCCTGGATGGCATCACTGCCGATCTCCAGCTCTTCCGGCTGCAGGCCGTTGGCCTTGACCTGCTTCGGCACCAGGTAGCGGGTCGCGATGTTGAGCTTCTCGTCCTCGGTGTAGCCGGGGATGCGGATCACTTCCATGCGGTCCAGCAGCGGGCCGGGAATGTTGAGCGAGTTCGAGGTCGCCACGAACATCACTTCGGACAGGTCCAGGTCCACTTCCAGGTAGTGGTCGTTGAACGCGTTGTTCTGCTCCGGATCGAGCACTTCCAGCAGCGCCGAAGACGGATCGCCACGGAAGTCCATCGACATCTTGTCGATCTCGTCGAGCACGAACAGCGGGTTCTTGCTGCCGACCTTGTTGAGGTTCTGCACGATGCGGCCCGGCATGGAACCGACGTAGGTACGGCGGTGGCCACGGATTTCGGCCTCGTCGCGCACGCCGCCCAGCGACATGCGCACGAACTTGCGGTTGGTGGCCTTGGCAATGGACTGGCCCAGCGAGGTCTTGCCCACGCCCGGCGGCCCGACCAGGCACAGGATCGGGCCCTTCATCTGCTTCACGCGCGACTGCACCGCCAGGTATTCAAGGATGCGCTCCTTGACCTTCTCCAGGCCGTAGTGGTCGGCATCGAGCGTATCCTGCGCGACCTTCAGGTCCTTGCGCACCTTGCTGCGCTTCTTCCACGGCACGCCCAGCAGCCACTCCAGGTAGTTGCGCACGACGGCGGCTTCGGCCGACATCGGCGACATCTGCTTGAGCTTGTTCAGTTCGTTGCGCGCCTTGGCTTCAACCGCCTTCGGCATGCCGGCCTCGGCAATCTTGCGGGCCAGTTCTTCCAGCTCGCCCGGCGCGTCGTCCAGGTCACCCAGTTCCTTCTGGATGGCCTTCATCTGTTCGTTGAGGTAGTACTCGCGCTGGCTCTTCTCCATCTGCGATTTCACGCGGCCGCGGATGCGCTTCTCCATCTGCTGCACGTCGATCTCGCCGTCGACCAGGCCGACCAGCATCTCCAGGCGGTCACCGACGGCCAGCGTTTCCAGCAGGCGCTGCTTGTCGGCCAGGCGCACGCTGATGTGCGCAGCGATGGTGTCGGCCAGGCGCGCCGGCTCATCGATGCCCGACAGCGTCTGCAGCAGCTCCGGCGGCAGCTTGCGGTTGGTCTTCACGTACTGCTCGAACAGCGACATCAGCGAGCGGGCAATCGCCTCGACCTCGCGCGCCTCGCGCTCGTCGGTGGCGTCGATCTCCACGGCCTGGCCATGCAGCGAGCCGTCGCGCTCGTCGACGTGGGTGACCTGCACGCGCGACAGGCCTTCAACCAGCACCTTGATGGTGCCGTCGGGCAGCTTCAGCAGCTGCAGCACCTGCGCCAGCGTGCCGACCTGGTAGAGGTCGGCCGCATGCGGGTCGTCGGTCTCGGCCGACTTCTGCGCCAGCAGCAGGATGCGCTTGTCCGCCTCCATTGCCTGTTCGAGCGCGTGCATGGACTTGTCACGGCCGACGAACAGCGGGATGACCATGTGCGGGAACACCACTACGTCGCGCAGCGGCAGGACCGGCAGGTCGAGGGTTTCACTTGGGGAACGGGCCATGGGGGCTCCAGGGAAGGGGGAAAACCGCCTCCGGGAGGGCATCTTCCGGAGACAAAAAAAGCCGATGGCCCCGTTATGGGGCCATCGGCTTTCAGATGCAAGGCATTCCTTTAAAATCCTTTCCAATCAACAACCTGGAAGGATCACTCGGCGCCTGCGGCCTTCTGTTCAGGGGCCGCCGGGGTCTGGTAGATCAGGTACGGCTCGGACTTGTGCTCGATCACCGATTCGTCCACGACCACCTTGCTGACGTTCTCCTGCGACGGCAGGTCATACATGGTGTCCAGCAGGACCGATTCGACGATGGTGCGCAGGCCACGGGCGCCGGTCTTGCGCTTGAGCGCCTTCCTGGCGATGGCCGACAAAGCGTCCGGACGGAACTCCAGCTCGACGTTCTCCATCTCGAACAGCTTCTTGAACTGCTTGGTGATGGCGTTCTTCGGCTCGGTCAGGATCTTGATCAGGGCCGGCTCGTCCAGCTCCTCCAGGGTCGCGACCACCGGCAGGCGGCCGACGAACTCGGGAATCAGGCCGAACTTGATCAGGTCTTCCGGCTCGACGTCCGCCAGCACCTTGCCCACTTCCTGCTTGCGCTCGCTGCTCTTCACCTTGGCGCCGAAGCCGATGCTGCCGACGTCGGTGGAACGTGCCTGGATCACCTTGTCCAGCCCAGCGAACGCGCCGCCGCAGATGAACAGGATGTTCTTGGTGTCCACCTGCAGGAATTCCTGCTGCGGGTGCTTGCGGCCGCCCTGCGGCGGAACGCTGGCCACGGTGCCTTCGATCAGCTTCAGCAGGGCCTGCTGCACGCCTTCGCCGGACACGTCGCGGGTGATCGACGGGTTCTCGCTCTTGCGCGAGATCTTGTCGATTTCATCGATGTAGACGATGCCCTGCTGCGCCTTCTCGACGTCGTAGTCGCACTTCTGCAGCAGCTTCTGGATGATGTTCTCCACGTCCTCGCCCACGTAACCGGCTTCGGTCAGCGTGGTGGCGTCGGCCATGGTGAACGGCACGTTGAGCAGGCGGGCCAGGGTCTCGGCCAGCAGCGTCTTGCCCGAACCGGTCGGGCCAACCAGCAGGATGTTCGACTTCGCCAGTTCGACGTCGTCGTTCTTCTGCCGGCTCTCGATGCGCTTGTAGTGGTTGTACACGGCCACGGCCAGCGTGCGCTTGGCACGGTTCTGGCCGATCACGTACTGGTCGAGGACCTCGAGGATCTCGCGCGGCTTGGGCAGCGAACTGCGCGCCGACTGCGCCTTTTCCTCAAGTTCCTCACGAATGATGTCGTTGCACAGCTCCACGCACTCATCGCAGATGAACACGCTCGGACCCGCAATCAGCTTGCGCACTTCATGCTGGCTCTTGCCGCAGAAAGAGCAGTAGAGGATCTTGCCGGTGTCCGTGGAACGACCTTGGCGGTCTTCGCTCATGCTTCGCTTACCCAGTTACCCCACCCGCTGAACGGGGGTTCGATTCGAGAATAGCACAGGGCCGAGGGGACACCAGTCCCACCCGACCCTGCAGGAACGAGGCCTCCCTGGCCCCGTGAAGGCCGGTCAGCCGGCCTGGATCGACTCATCCGGACGACGCTCCAGGACCTGGTCGACCAGACCGTAGGCCTGCGCCTCGAAGGCGCTCTTGAAGTTGTCGCGCTCGGTATCACGGGCGATCGTCTCCAGCGACTGGCCGGTGTGCTTGGCCAGCACCTCGTTCAGGCGCGAACGCAGGGTCAGGATCTCGCGCGCGTGGATGTCGATGTCGGTGGCCTGGCCCTGGTAGCCACCCAGCGGCTGATGGATCATCACGCGCGAGTTCGGCAGCGCATAGCGCTTGCCGGCTTCGCCCGCGGCCAGCAGCAGGGCGCCCATCGAGGCGGCCTGGCCGATGCAGGTGGTGCTCACATTCGGCTTGATGTACTGCATGGTGTCGTAGATCGCCATGCCGGCGGTGACCACGCCACCCGGCGAGTTGATGTAGATGTTGATGTCCTTTTCCGGGTTTTCCGATTCCAGGAACAGCAACTGCGCCACCACCACGTTGGCCATGTGATCGTCGATCGGGCCCACGAGGAAGATCAGGCGCTCCTTCAACAGGCGCGAATAGATGTCGTAGGCACGCTCGCCGCGGCTGGTCTGCTCGACCACCATCGGAACCAGGTTCAGGGCTTTGGTTCGGTTGTCCATTACGTGAGGTACCTATCTTGGGGGGCAACAACCCCGCGCCGGCAAAGGCGCGGGGCATCCGGTGATCCGCCCGGGCTTACTGGCGGATCGCGTCCTGGAACGACAGCTTCTCTTCGGTGTGCTGGGCACGCTCGGCGATCCAGTCGATCACCTGCTCTTCCATCACACGGTTCTGCAGGCCAGACATCAACTGGGGGTCGTTGCGGTACATCTCAATGACCTGCTCCGGCTCTTCGTAGGTCGAAGCGATCAGACGCATCGTTTCATTCAGGCGCTTGGCTTCCAGACGCAGGTCGTTGATGCGGGCCACTTCACCGACCAGCAGGCCGACCAGCACGCGCTTGGCGGCAGCGTCCTTGAAGCCTTCGTGGGCATCGGCCGGGATCTCGCCGACGTTCTGGCCGTTACGGCGCAGCTGCTCGACCTGCTGGGCCAGCATGGCGCGGGCTTCGTTCTCGACCAGGCGCGGCGGCATTTCGACCGAGGAGTAGGCCGCGATCAGCTGCTCGCCCACTTCGCGGCGCAGGCGGTTCATCAACGCACCCTTCAGCTCGCGCTCCAGGTTGGCGCGGATGTCACTGCGGAACTGCTCCACATCGCCGCCCTTCACGCCGAAGCTCTTGATGAAGGCTTCGTCGACCGCCGGCACGACCGGCTCGGAGACCTCGGTGACCTTGACGGTGACCTGCACGGTCTTGCCGGCCAGCACCGGCACGCGCCAGTCAGCCGGGAACTCGACGTCCAGGGTCTTCTCTTCGCCCTTTGCCAGGCCGACCAGGCCCTTCTCGATGGTGTCAAACATCATGCCCTGGCCGAGCACGATCGAACCCTTCTCGGTGCCCTCGGCCGGCAGGCGCTCTTCGCCGGCCTGCGACCAGGTTTCCACCGCGACCAGGTCACCGTCCTGCGCGCCACGGCTGACCGGGGCCCAGGTACGACGCTGGTTCTGCAGGTTCTCGATCATCTGGTCGATGTCGGCGTCGGTGATCTCGGCGGTATGGCGCACGACGGTCAGCTTGCTGACGTCGATGTCGCCGAAGTCCGGCACCACTTCCACGGTGGCGACGAAGGAGAACTCACCCTCGTCGCCCTTGTCGATGCGCGGGCTGCCGACGATGCGCAGG
Organism: Stenotrophomonas sp. HMSC10F07; assembly: GCF_001807895.1. Lineage (NCBI taxonomy): Bacteria > Pseudomonadati > Pseudomonadota > Gammaproteobacteria > Lysobacterales > Lysobacteraceae > Stenotrophomonas > Stenotrophomonas sp. HMSC10F07. Next base: position 8,288 of record NZ_KV791333.1, on the reverse strand, counting down.
TCATGCTCGCGCACGGCCGCATCGAAGGTTTCGCGCAGCAGGCCGTCCAGCGCCTCGCCACGGACCTGCGCGCCGAAGCGCTGCTCGATCACCTTGGCCGGCACCTTGCCCGGGCGGAAACCCTTGATGCGGGTGGTACGGGCGATTTCGCCGAGGCGGCCGACGATGTGGCTCTGCAGACGCTCTTCCGGCAGCGAGAAGCTCAGGCGGCGTTCCAGGTTGCCGGTGGATTCGATCGAAGCTTGCATGTTGACTCCTGCCACCGGTGGCCCAGGCCCCCGGCTCGATGATTGGGATGAAACGGTTGTAAGGAAGCGACGTCTGGGACGCGCCTGCTTGCCGCAGCCCTTTAGTTTCGCCCAATTCGGCTTGCACTGCCAGCGCGTGCCGGTCAAGGGGGCGCAGATGGCCCGATCAGGGCGGGGACAGGCCGGCACTGGTGCGAAAGGGGGGACTCGAACCCCCACGCCTTGCGGCACTGGAACCTATCTCCAGTGCAGATTGGCCTCCAAGCCTTGTCCCGCCTCAATTGTGGCCCATTCAGTGTGCCAAAAGCGACGGATCGTGCCTCCCCCGTCGGATATACATCACTGGTCCGATGCAATTCCTTCGCCAGATGAATTCCAGTCAGGTAGACTCCGCCTGCCCGTGCCGGTGTGGCGGAATTGGTAGACGCAAACGGTTTAGGTCCGTTCGCCTATGGCGTGCAGGTTCGAGTCCTGTCACCGGTACCACGGGACTGCCCAGCAAGCTGAAGCATCTTGCCAGGAGATGGCAATGCCTATCCGCCCCAAGCAATTCACGAAAGCTGCGCACAACCTCTTGCCCCATTTGCGCGGGCTACCTGGAAAGCTGGTCGCCGTCGACGGGAGGCCTGGAGTTGGCAAGACCTCACTAGCCAGATTCCTAGCTTGGTACTTCAACGTCAGCCTCATTGAGACGGATCTGTTTCTGAATCAGCCAGCCCTGACCAAAGGGGCACTCGGCCTGAACTACGACCTTGGGACAATTAAACAGTTGATTGATTGCCGGCTGGCAAAGCCGAGACCGATCATCGTAGAAGGCGTGTCGGTATTGCGAACCCTGCAGCAGCTCGGCAAAGCCCCAGACGTCCTAATTTACGTTAGCAATTCCTGCGTCCACAGCGGAAGGCTGGATGCGATGTTGAATCGATATGACGCTGCGTTTTCGCCATCCCTGAGAGCGGATATCCACGTAACTCTCGCGCACTAGGGGGTTCGAGTCGGGGATCAGCCAGCGATGAACGATGGCCCGTGACACACCCGCTCTGATGGCGGATGTTGGCGCGGTTGTCCCTCGGGCATAGGCAGGCCGAACCTGTCCTCACCTTCCTGAGCCAAGCGATCCCTCGCGTCGAAGACGTAGTTCCTGACGTCGTCATCACCAGACATGACCGTTTGAACAGACGCTGCCAGAAAAAGGAACAGGTCCGCTCGCAAGAGGCTGAGCAGCGTCTCGTCCTCGCTCCAGCCGGAGGCCAAGTCCCTCCGTATTAGCTGGGGCGTTCCGCCATGGGTGTACTTGTGAAGCCAGCGAGCCAAGCCTCGCAGTTCCGAGGTCTTCCTAAGAGCTTCTTGAAGGTGTGCAATTTCGGGAAAGATCGGCTTTAGAGCCTTTAGCACGTCAGCCCAATCAGGAATGTCGTATTCCGGCACTTCGTACGCAGGGTCGACCGTCAGGCGGTCAATGTCAGTGTCGCTTGCGCAGTACACGAGCCAGAAGGCAGTGGACGACGCCTCCAAGAGAGGCCTCATGAGCGCACCGGAGGCCCCCAACTGGCCGCCCCTCGTCAACGCAACAATTGCACCGTGATGTTCAAACGCCAGGTCTATTGCACAAACCGCGAAGTCATGGCGCTTGCAGCATGGAGCGCACTTCGGTTGTCTCTGCCGAATGCCGGCAGATAGAAGAGCGGACATGTCGCATCTCGCTAGGATCGCATCAGTGACATCCGAACTCATGACCACTCCATGTGTGCCAAGAGGTGTGCCAGCAGGTGGCACACAGGCTCAATTCAGCGCGCCCAGGTGTGTCTCTGTGCCCAATATGCGCCAAAAGAATCAATGTAACTCATTGATTTAAAAAGGACCGAACTGGAACCTAAATCCAGGGCGTCTACCAATTCCGCCACTTTCGCGTGGCCGGCGCAGGTGTTCATTGTCGCAGGCGATGACGGGAAGCGGAAGGCCTGCACAAAACTGAACATGGCAATTGTGCGCAGCCCGCGCGTTGAACCACCCCGGCGAGCGCAAGCTCATCCGGGGTGGCGGGGGTCACTGCTGCGGCCTGGCCTTGGCCGACGCCGTATCGGCACCCTGCCCGGCTGCAGGATCCACCTCGCGAATCTCCACGCCCCCGTCGCCGGTGCGCCGCAGGGCCGCCGACTCCGGCGTGGCCTTGCGCACATCCACCGAACCATCCGCATTGCGCTGCACGTCCACCGCATCGGGCAGGGCCTCCCGCTCTGCCGGCTGAGCCGGCTGCATCTGCATGGCCTCACCGACCGGGCGTGCAGGAGCGCTCTCCGTGCCAGCATCGCGTTCGACGGTCTGCGCGGGATCGTCGGCGGGCGCGCAGGCCGCCAGTGCCAGCAACGCGAAGGAAACCCACAGCGTGCGGTGCAATCGATTGATATGAGCCATCAACATCGTCCTTCGTGCATGCGCCGTCGGCGCGGAAGATCCATTGGGTGCGATGCAGGACGCGATGCGGTGAGATGCAGCGCACAGCATTGAAAACACTGATGACGTGTATGCCGCTGATTTCAGCATTGCTTCAGTCGATCCACGCCAGGCGTGGATGAAATCCCCCAGCGAACAGGCAAGAAAAAAGCCACTTGGCGGACCAAGTGGGAAGCTGCCGCGCATTCGCGCCGCAGCCCCACGCTTTGCGCGGCAAAGCGCGGGCCCCACTTCATCAGCCGCCACTTCCCCGCGGCTTCGCCGCGCCCCCTTGACTCAAGGGGGCTCCACTCCAGCCAGCACCGCTGGCATCTGCAGATGCCCCCCAGCGAACAGGCAAGAAAAAAGCCACTTGG
>NZ_KV791333.1:4930-5210 GCF_001807895.1 Stenotrophomonas sp. HMSC10F07 | reverse complement strand
ATTAAGAGTCAACTGCTCTACCAACTGAGCTAACAGCCCGAAATCGGGGCGCGAATTATGACCCGATCCGCTCGGTGGGTGCAAGCACTTTTTTCAACGTGGTTGAAACCAGCACTGCGGGGCCCGCTCCTGCTGCAGATCCACGCCAAACGGGTTCTGCAACGCGTGATCCATCGGAACGATGGGAGTCACACCTATAAGAAAAAAGCCACCTGGCGTACCAGGTGGCTTCTGTCTTGGTGGGCCGTCAAGGATTCGAACCTTGGACCTATTGATTAAG
>NZ_KV791333.1:0-4910 GCF_001807895.1 Stenotrophomonas sp. HMSC10F07 | reverse complement strand
CCCAGCGAACAGGCAAGAAAAAAGCCACTTGGCGAACCAAGTGGCTTTCGTCTGGTGGGCTGTCAAGGATTCGAACCTTGGACCTATTGATTAAGAGTCAACTGCTCTACCAACTGAGCTAACGGCCCGTGAAACTCAGACGCACATTGTAGCGTGCTTTCTGTTTATTGCAATACCGTTTCGGCTGCGCCGATGCGGTTGAATCAGTGGGGTGGCTGAGGGGATTCGAACCCCCGACCACCGGAATCACAATCCGGTACTCTAACCAACTGAGCTACAGCCACCACTGAAACTTTCGCTCCATCGCCGATACCACTGACGCCGGAACCTTGAACATTGCCTGGGGACTGTCACCGAAGTTGCGGTCCGCCGAAGCGAGTCCGATATTCTGGTGGAGTCCTTGCGCTTTTGCAAGCACTTCTTCACATCCGTCGATGCGATCCCGGTGCTCGCCAATGGCGCGCCCGACAGGAATCGAACCTGTAACCGCCGGCTTAGAAGGCCGGTGCTCTATCCAGTTGAGCTACGGGCGCCCGAACCGGAACGGTGTCCAATCCGACGTGGCGTGGGATTGGTCGGGGTAGAGGGATTCGAACCCCCGACATCCTGCTCCCAAAGCAGGCGCGCTACCAGACTGCGCTATACCCCGGTCTTGCAATCCCCTCGGGTTGGGCCCGGGGAGCTGGTCATTGTGGCCAAGCGCGTTGGGAACTGTCAACGAAGGATGCACAGATCCCCGGCCTGCCACAACGCCGAAAGCAGTCATCGGCTATGCTGACGCCCATCGGCCGGATGGCCGTCCCGACCTTCATTCGCACGGAGAACACGCATGCGCAGCGGCAACCCGGCTCTTTCCGAGTCGACCTTCCTCGACCTCGCCAGTGGCTCGGTAGTGACCAGCCCCGACCAGGCCATGACCCTCAACGGCACCGCCAACAAGACCGGCATCCTGCTGCTGTTGACCGTTCTGACCGCGGCGTTCGCCTGGAGCCAGGCGGTCGACGAGTACGGCCAGATTTCCGGCAGCGCGAGCCTGTACGCCATCGGTGGCGCGATCGGCGGCCTGGTGCTGGCACTGATCACCATCTTCAAGAAGGAATGGTCGCCGGTCACCGCGCCGATGTACGCACTGGTCGAAGGCCTGTTCCTGGGCGCCGTGTCGGCCCTGTTCAACATGAAGTACCCGGGCATTGTGTTCCAGGCGGTGCTGCTGACCTTCGGCACCCTGGCCGCCCTGCTGTTCGCATACCGCAGCGGCCTGATCAAGGCCACCGAGAACTTCAAGATGGGCGTGGTGGCCGCCACCGGCGGCATCGCCCTGCTCTACCTGGCCTCGTTCGTGCTGGGGTTCTTCAACATCAACGTGCCGGTGATCCACGACTCCAGCTGGCTGGGCATTGCCTTCAGCCTCTTCGTGGTGGTCGTGGCCGCGCTGAACCTGGTGCTGGACTTCGATTTCATCGAGACCGGCGTGGCCCAGCGCGCGCCGAAGTACATGGAATGGTATGGCGCATTCGGCCTGATGGTGACCCTGGTCTGGCTGTATGTGGAGTTCCTGCGCCTGCTGTCGAAGATCCAGCAGCGCTGAACCAGGCAGAGCCATGAACGACAAAGGGCGCCTTCGGGGCGCCCTTTTCTCTTTGTAACGCGTGGCTGCATTTCCCGGCTAGCCAGCCACGCCAGCCACGCCAGCCTGTGCAGCGTAGTGCGCCGCAAGGTGTTCGACCAGCGCTCGCACCTTGGGCGCGAGCGCACGTGCATGCGGGTACAACGCGAAGTAGCGCCGCTGGCCGGCATGCCAGGCCGGCAGCACGCGGATCAGACGACCGGCGCGCAGATCCTCCTGCACGGTCAGCGCGGTGAACAGGCTGATGCCCATTCCGGCCAGCGCGGCGGCGTACAGCGCGGGCGTGGCATCCACGCGCAGGCGCTGCCCGGCTTCAACGCTCACGCTGGCGCCGCGCGGTCCCTGCAACCGCCAGGGCGGCATTGACGGCGTGGGACTGAAACCCAGCAGCGTGTGCTGCTCCAGATCCACGGCGTGCCGTGGCAGGCCATGGCGCGCCAGGTAGACCGGTGCGGCGACCAGGATGCGCGGGCAGCTGGCCAGCTCGCGCGCAACCAGCTGGCTGTCCGGCAATGAAGCTGCAATGCGCAGCGCCAGGTCGAAACCACCACCGACCACATCCACCACCTGATCATCCGCCGACAGGTCCAGCGTGACCTGCGGGTAACGCTGCAGGAACGAGGGCAGCCAGTGGGGCAGCTCCTGGCTGGCCACCACCTGCGGCACGCTGATCCGCACGCTGCCGCTGGGCTGCGCCTGCCCGGCGCGAGCACGATCATCCGCCTCCTGCAGGCGGTCCAGCAGCGTTGCCGCCTCGCGGTAGTAATCGCGCCCGGCCTCGGTCAATGACAGCCGACGGCTGTTGCGATCGAGCAGGCGTACCTGCAGGTGCTCTTCCAGCTGCCGCAGTTGCCGCGACATCGCCGAGTGGGTGGTCCCCAGGCGCTCGGCGGCCGCAGTGAAACTGCCCGCGTCAACGATGGCGCGCAGCGCACGCAGGGCGGCGAAGTGATCCATCGGCGGGCAGCTCCACGTGGCGGGGCCCACGGCATGCGGGCCCCGCCAGCTTATCAAGCGCCGTCACCGGCCTTGCGTACCGGCAGCGCGAGGATCGCGTCGGTGCTCATGACATCGCCGAAGGCGTCTTCGATCTGCGCCAGCGAGGCCTCATGCAGCGCGCGATGGCCGATGCGACGGCCGCCGGCCAGATCCAGATCGCGGCTGGCGCTGGCATCGGACGAGACGATCACCCGGTAGCCGCGCGGAGCCGCTGCCGCGTCGCGCGCAGCACCGGCCACGCAGGCGTGGGTCTGCAGGCCGGTAACGATCAGGGTGTCGATGCCGGCGTTCTTCAGCATCGGGTCGAGCACCGCGGCGGACGCGCCGGCGAATACGCTGACATTGTCCTTCTGCACCACGGTCTCGCCCTGGCGCGGCTGCAGGTCGCGATGGAAGGCGGCATTGACGCTGCCCTGCGCGAACAAGGGTGCGCCGGCCGGCAGCACGTGCTGGACATGGATCACGCGGATGCCGTGGGCATCGGCGAATTCGACTACCCGCCTGGCCTGGCGCAGTGCGGCCTCGCCATCGGGAATGACCATGCGGCCACCCGCAAAGCCTGGTACGGCCTTGGCATCGAAGTACTCGTTCTGGAAGTCGATCACCAGCACGGCAGTCTTCGCCGCATCCAGCGAGGTCGGGACCGGCGCACCCGCCATATGGCGGATGGTGGGATGGGCTGGCTCGGCAGCAGCAAGCGGGACGGTTGCGGTCATGCCGATCAGGCTGGCCAGGCCGAAGGCGGTGAGGTTCATGTTCAAGCTCCGGTGCATTGGGAAGTGGGCACAGGATGCCGATCACATTACGCACGAACCAGCCGCCAAGCGGCACATGATCTGTGCGATATACGCACAGAAAATCCCCTGTAGAGCCACCCCATGGGTGGCTGCGGACCGCAGGGGCCCCGTCATCCACGCAGGGCGTGGATCTACCGAGCCAGCCCACAACGCAACGGGGCGCCCGAAGGCGCCCCGCTGTGGATCCAACCGAGGTCGGCCGGCCGCTTACAGGCGGCTGGCGATGGCCTGGGCAAAGCTCATGGTGGTACCGGCGCCACCCAGGTCGCCGGTCAGCGAGTCCTTGGCTTCCATGGTCGCCACGATGGCCTTGCGCAGGCGCTCGGCATTCTCCGGCTGGCCGATGTGGTCCAGCATCTGCGCGGCCGCCAGCAGCAGCGCACACGGATTGGCCTTGCCCTGGCCGGCGATGTCCGGCGCGGTGCCGTGCACGGCTTCGAAGATCGCCGCGTCCTTGCCGATGTTGGCACCCGGAGCCAGGCCCAGGCCGCCGACCAGGCCGGCGCACAGGTCGGAGATGATGTCGCCGAACAGGTTGGTGGTGACGATCACATCGAACTGTTCCGGACGCATCACCAGCTGCATGCAGCAGTTGTCGACGATCATTTCCTGGAACTCGATGTCCGGGTACTGCGCGGCGACTTCACGGGCGACATTCAGGAACAGGCCCGAGGTCGACTTGATGATGTTGGCCTTGTGCACGGCGGTGACCTTCTTGCGGCCGGTGCTCTTGGCCAGCTCGAAGGCGTAGCGCACGATGCGCTCGGAGCCCTTGCGGGTGATGCGGGTGCCGGAGAAGGCGGTCTCGCCATCGGCCGACACTTCCTGGCCTTCGGCCAGGTAGGCACCTTCGGTGTTCTCACGGACGGTGATCAGGTCGACGTTGTCGAAACGCGACTTGGTGTTCGGGAAGGTGTGGGCCGGACGCACGTTGGCGTACAGGTCGAAGTGACGGCGCAGGCTGACGTTGATCGAGGTGAAGCCACCGCCGACCGGGGTGGTCAGCGGGCTCTTCAGCGCGACCTTGTTGCGCGCGATCGATTCCAGGGTCACCGCCGGCATCAGGTCGCCGTGCTTTTCCAGGGCCACCAGGCCGGCGTCGGCGTCTTCGTACTCCAGGCCAGTCTTGAGCTGGTCGAGCACGAACAGGGTGGCGTCCATGATTTCCGGGCCAATGCCGTCGCCGCGGATGACCGTAATTTTCTGCGTCATTGATCGATGTTCCGAACAGGGGGAAAAACGCCGTCCGGACGTGCCCGGAAACGCCGGCGCAAAGGAAGTTTCACCGGCAATTATGCCTGAGCCGGGGCCGAGGTCCCAAATAGACCATGGTCCCAGTCCCCGGCTCAGGCAGAATTGCCCGCGCATCCCTCCTCTACCCCGCCTGTCGGCGCGCCCCTTCAACAAGAAGGGGCTCCTGGGCTGTTGGATCGTGGGGAAGGCCCCTCGCGGGTGCGGTAGTGCCGGCCGCTGGCCGGCAACCCCGG